>NVRR01000115.1 GCA_002732675.1 Sneathiella sp.
GGTCTCGAAGAAATCTACCATATCGAGAAAAACCCGCTCACCTGGCTCGACGCCATCCTCAACGCCGTCGAACACACCAACTTCTTCGAAAACCGCTCCACGGAATACTCAAAGGCGGCAACGAAAGGGACGTGGGATGAGGCGTTTGCTTGAGGGGATTACGTCTCTTTTTCTTTCCAGACTAAATTAAATAGCGACGCCAATGTTTCGGCTTTTCTAAATAGTTCATCAAAGGTGACAATTTCCACATCTTTTGAATTCGCTCTAAATAATTCAAAAGAGTTTCTTTTTTCCGGACAATTCAGTTCTTTTTCAGCGTTTCCCATTATGACAATACATTTTGGATCAAATGTTTCTAATTTATGTCCATCTTTAGATACTACGCTTTGAACATCTTTGATCAAAGTTCGTCGATAATTTAAAACTTGCTGAGCGGCGCCAGTCATATCCCTTGACGGCACGTAGACGGACTTTCTGTAAGGGTTTTTAGAAAGTATTTGCGCTTCGGGAGTTTTGATTTCGATTAGAATCGCATCATTTGAAGATTCACCCTTAAACAGAAAGTCTACAAATTTCGCGTTTTTTCTATCCGTTTTCATTCCCCCGACGTATGCATTATCTTGGATAAATAAAACGGGAACGGAAAACACTTGCGATAGAACATAAGGATTTTCATTAAAAAGATCCTGCCAAAACTTTTCAATGTTATTGGTCTTGTTTGCGTGCCATGTACTAATGACATCGATAATTCTTCGTGCTGAATTCCCCATAAAAACAACGTCGTCAAAATGTTCCTTATATACGCACATAGACCGACATCGTTCCGCGGAGCCCATAGCCCAAGCGGCTTTTCTGGCGTCATTTTCTTCAATTGCTTCTCGCGCAATATAATTAAACATTGTGAAAAGTATTGCCCACCATTCCGCAGTACTTTTTTGATTTTCTAACTTCTCGAAAATGTCATTTATTTCAAAGTCTTTGGTGAAGTCAATTTCCCTGAGATGTTCCGATCTAGAAAAAATATCTATGCAGTATTTTTCATTTGCCTCAATAATTTCATCTAACTTTTCTTCGTTTTTAGATACGTCTCCAATGAAAACTAATTTTGCATAATATTGTAGGCCGCTCCTTGTTAGTTTTGTATTGCTAGCTAATGGATTTGCAGAAAATTGAATAAAGCCAGCGGGTATCTGAAATCTATCGCCTTTCTCTACTTTTATGCCTTTCCCGCCTTCTCCAGGCTCTCTTATTTTAATATCTCTATTGCAATTACTGCATTGTCGTATGACGTAAGGAAAAGAAAGATCCTCAATATCAGCAATATCTTCACATTTTTTGCAGCTCATAGCAGTTCCTCCGAATTCAGCAAATATACCCTCGAAATGGGTGTTTTACTAAATTAAAAATCTTGCCTGAGTAATGCGTCTGTAGCTCAAATTAATAAGCTGTTGTGTTGTGCAGCCATTGATCTGGTCACGGATGCATCTCCCCCCTTGCAATCATCCGGTGACTTGCTATCTTTCCCTTCCATTCAACAGGACATCGCCCATGAAAATCGCCATTGTCACGCTGGAAGCTTTTAACGAGATCGATAGTTTTTTGGCCTCGGCCATTCTGAACCGGGTGACGGGAGAGGGATGGGAGGTGCAGATTTGCTGTCCGACCGCCGAGGTTACCTCCATGAACGGGGTGCGGATTGCGGCGCAGCAGCGGCTCGACTACGCCAATGAGGCGGATGTGGTTCTCTTTGGCAGCGGCATGAAGACGCTTGAGTATGCCAATGATCCGGCGTTTATCGCGCAGTTCACGCTCGACCCGGCGCGGCAGCTGATCGGGGCGCAATGCTCGGGCGGGCTGATCCTCCACCGGCTGGGGCTGACCAAAGGCATTATCTCCACCGACAGCATGACGGCACCGTTTCTGGAGAAGGAGGGGCTTCGTTTAAGCGAGAGCCCGCTTTATTGCACCGGTAATATTGCGTCGGCGGGGGGATGCCTCGCGTCGCATTATCTGGCGAGCTGGGTCATCGCCCGGAAGCTCGGCTGGCAGGCGGCGGCGGACATCATCCATTATGTCGCGCCCGTTGGCCAGAAACAGGAATATGTCGACCGGGCCAAAGCGACCATTCTGCCATCCCTGCAGGATGTGGCTTAAGGGCGCCGGAAAACTTTCCCCGCAGCGTCAAACTGTCCTTGAATATTCGGCGTCTCGGCGAACCGGAATGCTGGCAAGCTTCTTGAAATGCGGCAATTAAAGATGTATATTAAATACATATTAAAGGAGCAATCATGAGGCTAAACATTCAAACGGATTATGCGCTCAGGATACTGATGCATCTGGCGGTGAGTCCGGAGCGGCTGGTGACGATTGCTGAGATATCGGCGCGATTTGATATCTCCAAAAACCATCTGATGAAAGTGGCGCACGGGTTGGGGCATCTGGGTTATATCGACACCGTTCGCGGGCGCTCCGGTGGTTTGCGGCTGGCGCGTGCGGCCAAGGCGATCGCCGTGGGGCAGGTGGTTCGGGATATGGAGGCTGACTTCGCCATCGTTGAATGTTTTAGAGGATGGGAGAACAATTGCCGCATCAGCGGTGCCTGCCGCCTCAATGCCATACTGGCGACGGGTATTGATGCCTTTCTCGGCATTCTCGATCAATATACCCTTCAGACTCTTGTCGAGACTAATCCGGCGCTTATCAGCGTTCTGAACCCGGAGGTTGCGGCATGACTTTTGTTCTGCGTAGCGCCGAGGAAAGACGGCAGGAGATACAAGCCGCCGCACAGGGTATGGGCATTGACGAGGCCTATATTTCAGAGCTCGTCGAGACTTTTTATACGCGGGTTCGGGCGCATCCTACGCTCGGGCCGGTGTTCGAAGGGAAAATCGGCGATAACTGGGGCCCGCACTTGCAGCGCATGAAGGACTTCTGGTCGTCGGTTGCGATGAATACCGGGCGCTATAACGGCAAGCCCGTGCCGGTTCATAAGGCACTGACAACGGTGCGCGAAGGGCATTTCGCGATCTGGCTGGCGCTTTTTGAAGAAACCCTGAAGGATACGGCGCCATCACCCGAGGTCACCCCGTATTTTATGGAGCGGGCATCGCGCATTGCCGAAAGCCTGCAATTGGCAATGTTCGGCTATCCGGGGCTGAGAAAGAACGGGGTATGACCCGCGATCCCTTTCAACAGCTGGTTAAATATAGCGAAACCGCCGTTTTCAGCGAAACGACGGTTCCGAAGAAACTCCTAAATCGCCATAATACCAAGCCGGGCATATGGGGGAAGCTCGTCGTTCGCTCCGGTGCGCTGGATTTTGTGCTTGAGGGGCCGCCATTAAAGGCTCGGCGTATCGAGGCGGGCGACTATGCGATTATTGAACCGGCGACTGATCACCATGTGTCTCTGGTCGGCCCGGCCACCTTCCAGGTCGAATTTTACCGGGAAATTTCCGGCGGTAAAAGATAAGGTCAGAGATGGAGGTATTCCACGCTCATGACCGGACGCCAAACCAAGCAAATAAAATTTATCGGAATGCCGCTCAATATCTGGGCGTTGTTGCTGCTTGAATACGCGGTTTTTGCGGGCATCCTCTTTGGCGGGGCAGGGACGTGGGATTGGATGGCGGGATGGGTGTTTATGGGGCTGATGGTATCGTCTCAAACACTTATGAGCCTTCTGTTGGCGAAACATGATCCAGATCTTCTGGCAGAACGGGCGCGGGTGCTGCCGCAGAAAAATCAGCCGACATGGGATCGGATTATCCTGCTTCTACTGGGCGCCTTAATTCTCCTATGGCTGTTGATTTCCGGGCTGGATGCAGTGCGCTTGGGGTGGTCGGATATGCCGGACTTGCTTCGGGGTCTGGGCGCTATTGTTATGGTTGCGTCGCTCTGGGCCGTTTATTTCGTCATGCGCCAGAATTCCTATGTCGCGCCGACTGTTCGAACGCAAAAGGAGCGCGGTCATATAGTGGTCTCAACGGGAGCCTATGCCCGGATACGCCATCCGTTTTATGCGGCGCTAATCCCATTTTTCTTAGGCGGCTCCCTGTTGCTGGGATCCTGGATGTCTGTAATTGGTGCAGGGTTGATAACCGTGACCCTTGTATATCGGTGCGTGAAGGAAGAGATGTATCTGGCCGGGACACTTGATGGGTATGCGGGCTATATGAAGAAGGTTCCCTACAGGCTGATTCCGTATATCTGGTAAGTTAGAGACAGCGGAAGAAAAAGGACTACTCACATGCAAAGATCAGAAACAGAAGCAATCCTCAATCAGTATTATGTGGCCATGAAATCTGCTAATGAGGCGGCCTTTAAAGAAGTGGTGACGGACGATATCGTCATTGAGTATCATGATTCTACGGGTGTTTTGCCATGGAGTGGGACTTATTCAGGCTTTGCTGGATTTCAGCAATTTTTGGCAACGGTGCGGGAGAATCTCGTTATCGATCACGTCGTCCCCCAAGCAACGTATATTGACGGTAACACGGCCATTGTGGTCCTCGACGGGACCTGGACCAGCCGGTTGACGGGCCAGAAAACCCAAGTCGTCGTCAATATTTTCACCATGCGCGAGGGACGTGTCGCGAAATATTAGGTATTTCCCGATAGTGCAGGTTTTGCCTTGGCGTCGGCCAGCCTGATAAAAGCTTAAATTTAGGCGGGTATTAGTCCGTACATCAAAATATGTTCAACCAAATGGTTGACAATATAAGCAGTCGTGTTTACATTCAACTGCATGGTTGAACATAATATTGAAATACTCGACATCACCTTTGCCGCACTGGCCGATCCAACGCGGCGGGCGATTATCGAACGTTTGTCGGACGGAGAGCAGACCGTGAGTGACCTCGCGGCTCCTTTTGATATGTCGCTTGCGGCGGTCTCCAAGCATATCCATTTGCTGACCCGCGCAAATCTTGTCTCCCAGCGGAAAGAGGGACGGGTGCGGCATTGCCGACTGGAACCACAGACGTTAAGTGCGGCCACTGGCTGGCTCGATCATTATCGTCATTTCTGGAGCGAAAAATTCACAGCGCTTGAAAAATTCCTCGAAGACGAGGCTTCAACGCGTCCCTATGAGCCAAAACAAGGAAAGCCAAAAAAATGAATATTCATGCAGCATCGCCACAAATACAGACCCTGACATTGTCTCATACATTTCATGTTTCGGCGGAACGACTGTTTGACGCCTGGACGGATCCGTCCTTGGTTGCCCAATGGTTCGGCCCTGCAGGGTTCACACTTTCCGGCGCAGAAACCGATTTAACCGTAGGCGGCGCCTACCGGTTTCGGATGCAACCGCCCGAAGGGGAGGCCTTTGATCATTATGGCGTCTATAAGGTTATTGACCGGCCGTCACGGCTTGCCTTTACCTGGATACTCGAAAATCAGTCCTGCGAGGGCAGCGACGATCTTAATTGCGAAACCCTTGTCACACTTGACTTCATTGAGAAGGGAGACAAAACCGAACTTGTTATCACCCATGAGGGCTTGCCGACAGAAAAGGCGCGCGAAGGTCACACCTTCGGATGGACCAGCAGCCTGGAATGTCTCGAACAAATGATTGGGTAAAGGATCAGTCTGATAGCAGGAGATCGAAATGAAAACGCCAGACATTGTAAATGACGAAAAATGGATTTCAAAACGCCGGGAGTTGCTGGCGCGGGAAAAAGAATTTACCCGGATGCGCGATGAATTGAGCGCGGCGCGGCGCGACATGCCCTGGGTTCCGGTAGCAGAGGATTATCAGTTCGATAGTAACGACGGCCCGGTTCGCTTGAGCGAGCTGTTTGGCCCTCATAGTCAGCTGGTGGTCTATCATTTCATGTACGGCCCGGACTGGGAAGTCGGCTGTAAAAGCTGTTCTTTCTGGGCGGATAGCTATGACGGCATTGATGCCCATTTGGCGGCGCGGGACGTCGCTTTAGTCGCCATTTCGCGCACTAGCATGGACAAGATCAATGCGTTCAGAGATCGGATGGATTGGTCCTTTAAGTGGGTCTCGTCGCTAAATAACAGCTTTAATTTCGATTATCATGTGTCCTTCACTGACGAGGATCAGGCAAGCGGTAAAAGCCTGTATAATTTCGCCGAAAACCCCATTGGTATGGATGAATTGCCCGGTTTCAGTGTTTTTGTGAAAGCGGCGAATGGTCAGCTTTACCATAGCTACTCTACCTACAGTCGCGGGCTCGATTTAATGAATACGGCCTATAACATCCTTGATCTAGTGCCGAAAGGCCGGGATGAACAGGATCTTCCCCATAAGATGTCATGGCTCAAATTAAAGGATCAATATTAAGGGGCGGATCTTAAAGTACGGACGGAGCCCAAAAATCTTTCTGGGCAACGGCGCTGAACTTGGCGATAATCCCCCGATGACATTGTTTTCTTCCTTAGGCTGGCGTATCCCCGCGGTGTTGGGCATTGTGCTCATCGCTGCTGGCTGGTTCGGGTATAATTTTACCGAGCGGTATTTCGTCGCGCAAACGGCGGAGCAGAATAAGATTACGCTCCGCATTGCCGTTGCGGGTTTGCGCGGTGAGTTGCGACGTTATCAGCCCTTACCTGCCTTGATCGCCGACAAGGCGCTGATCAGACATTTGCTTGAGGCGCCGGAGAATGCGTTACTCTTAGATGAAGTCAATCACACCTTAAAGAATATTGCGGAGACAGTCAGCGCCTCCGACGTTTATGTGTTGGACGCATCAGGATTGACGCTGGCGGCCAGCAATTTTGAAAAACCCAATACCTTTATCGGCCGGAATTACAGTTTTCGTCCCTATTTCAAGGCCGCGATGAAAGGTGAGCTTGGGCGTTATTTTGCATTCGGCATAGCGTCCTTCCGGCGCGGATATTATTTCTCATATCCTGTTCGAGAGCACGGTCAGATTGTCGGCGTTGTCGTGGTGAAGATCAATGTGGATGATTTCGAATCCGTTTGGCAAGGAAGCCAGAATCAGATTGCGGTAACGGATAGCAATGGCATCATTTTTATGTCGAACCGCAAGGACTGGCATTTTAAGTCTTTGCAAAAACTGTCGGACGGTGACTTGGCTTTCATCGGTGAATCGCGGCAGTATCCGCTGGACGTGATTGAACCTTTGGGCATCAAGGAATCACATGCCGGCCCTGAGGGAACGGAAATTCTGGTGATCGATGACGGCACCGAAGACGAAGCGTTTATTGTCCAGCAAATGCCCATGCGCGAAGCCGGCTGGACGGTCCATATCTTTTCACCGTTGGTTTTGGCCAGGGCTCCGACATATGTCGCGTTCTCTCTGGCTGTTCTTAGCGTGATGCTTGTCCTTCTGGCTGCGACTTTCTTGGCTCAGCGTCGCACCCGACTTATGGAACGGATCGCCGCCCAGAGGGAAGCACAGGATATGCTGGAAAATCGGGTCGCAGAGCGAACGGATGATTTAAACAAGGCCAACAAAAAACTACGAGAGGAGATTGAGGAGCGCCGCGCCGCTGAAGGGCAGTTGCGCCGGGCGCAATCGGATCTGGTTCAGGCAAGCAAGCTCGCAGCGCTTGGTCAGATGTCCGCGGCCTTGTCACATGAATTCAATCAGCCGTTAAGCGCCGTGAAATCCTATGCGGACAATGCAGCGACACTTTTGGATCGGGAGCGCGTGGGAGAAGCGCGTAGCAATATTACTCATATTTCGGCGCTGGTCGACCGTATGGCGGCGATCAGTAAGCATTTGCGGAACTTTGCGCGCAAACCGCAGGAAAAAATTGGGCCGATCCCTGTTGCAATGGTTGTCAATGACGCCATCGAGATTATGTCCGGAAAATTGAAATCGAAGGCAATTCAGATCAATATTGAGCAGCCGGGCGTAGAACTGTGGGCCGTTGGCGGCCAGGTGCGCTTACAGCAGGTTCTTGTCAATCTGATCAGCAACTCATTGGATGCCATGGCCGATCATATGACGGAACCGTCGATTGATATTTCGACCCTGCAGCAAGGTGACCTTGTGCGCATTCTCGTGCGCGATCATGGCCCGGGATTGCGGCCGGATATCGCCGAGCAAATCTTTGACCCCTTCTTTACAACGAAGGGAATAAGCAAAGGGCTGGGCCTTGGGCTCTCAATTTCCTATAATATTATCGAAGATTTTGGCGGGAGGCTTAGCGTTTACAATCACCCGGAGGGAGGGGCCGTTATGTCTGTGGAATTAAAGGCTGCTTCCCGGCCGCAGGAGGTCGCGGCGGAATGAGTAAGGGCAAGGTTATCTTTGTTGATGATGATGAGCATCTTCGTATTGCCTCCAAACAGGCGCTGGATCTAGCTGGCTATGACGTGGAATGCTTTGAGAGTGCGGAAGATGCTCTTGACTATCTTGGCAAGGATTTTGAAGGTGTGCTGGTCACCGATATTCGCATGCCGGGCATGGGCGGCATGGCGTTATTGCAGCATGCCATGGAAGTGGATATCGAACTTCCCGTGGTGCTGGTAACGGGGCACGGTGACGTCCAGCTCGCGGTTGAGGCGATGCGAAACGGCGCTTATGACTTCATCGAAAAACCTTTCGCCTCAAATTACCTGAGCGATGTGGTCGGCCGTGCCATTGAGAAGCGTAAACTTACTCTCGAGAACCGGAAACTCCGCTCTGCCGCCTCTGGACGGGATCAGCTGGAGGCGCAGCTGATGGGCCGCTCGAAAAGTATGATAGAGCTGCGTCAGCACATCCGCACCGTCGCCCAGGCCGACGCAGATGTGCTGATTGTCGGTGAGACGGGAACCGGAAAAGAAGTCGCGGCTCGGGCGTTGCATGCTGCCAGCGCCCGAAGTGGGCGGCCTTTCGTCGCCATCAATTGTGGCGCATTGCCAGAAGCCTTTATTGAAAGCGAACTGTTTGGACATGAAGTCAATGCATTTCCGGGCGCCATGCGATCTCGAATAGGCAAATTCGAACATGCGCGAGGCGGCACTATTTTTCTGGATGAAATTGAGACTATGCCCGTGGCCCTTCAGGTCAAATTATTGCGTGTCGTTCAGGATCGAAGCATTACCCGGCTCGGCTCCAACGACCCCGTGGCTCTTGATGTGCGTTTCATCGCCGCCAGCAAGGCGGACCTGGAAGCGGAAGTGGCGGAC
>NVRR01000116.1 GCA_002732675.1 Sneathiella sp.
AAAGGATTTCAGCGAATTTCATAAAAAATCAGACAAAGACAATTATGATTACAGCTTTACGATCCTCAACCGAATTAGGCGGGATCGTTAGGGCACGATATCGGCTTTTAAGACTGCATATAAAAGATGGTCATGCCAGACACCATTGATGCAGAGATATTCCCGCGCCAGTCCCTCATGAGTGAATCCGACTTTCTCCAGCAGGTTTGAGCTTGAAATATTGGCGGGCAAGCACGCCGCCTCAACCCGGCGCAAGCCAAATTCATCAAACAACACCGGCAGCAAGCCGGTCAAGGCTTCGAACATATAACCCTGGCGCGCGAACCGTTCCCCGGTCCAGTACCCCAACGTCCCGGTCTGCGCCACACCGCGGCGGATATTATTGAGTGTAATCCCGCCAACCAATTGATGGCTGTCGCGCAGGAACAGGAAGAACGCCTGCCCGCCATCGTCCCTAACATCTCTGCTATAGCGTCTGAGCCGTGCTTTAAAATTGCCTTTTGATAACGAGTCCGGCATCCAAAGAGGCTCCCATGGCATCAGAAAATGCTGGCTTTCCGACCGCAGTTCTGCCCATTGCTTCCAATCCGCAGACCGGGGCGACCGCAGATACAACCGCGCGGTCTCCACTCTCGGACCCGCACCCATGCTTGATAATCTTTCCAGCAACGCCCTTTAAACCTCATCCAGCTTCACATTTCATGCGGCATATTAAGGTACAAACTGTACGCCAAACTACAATTATTTCGTTAATGAAAGCCGATAAAATTGAGGATTCAGCCGTAATTCGCCATGACTGTCCTGAAATTAGCCAAGCCATGAGCGGAAATTAACCATAACGCATTGATATTATTGCAACATATGTGAATTTATTTTACATAAAATTTGATGTAAATGTGATGAATCTGAGGTTTTCTGCGGCCTGCGGGGAATAATCATACTATATATAGTGGTAGAAATCACTTGTACAGACAACATGAATATACATAATCCCGGCATATTGAACTTTATCTCATGTTTTATTGAGAGAGAATTATGATCAAACGTATTTTAAGTACCGCAGCGCTTGCACTTACCGTTGGCGTTCTAACCGTCAGTGCAGCCTCGGCTGCTGTTTTTGACGTTCGCAGAATTGCCGATGATAACAGCTACACGCCATATTACGGGGAAAGAGGCTTTGGCCAACGGGATATGACTGTCGGGACGGCATTAACTCTCCCTTTCCATAAGAAGGTTGTCATTGACGCAATCACCTTCCGTAAGTCTGGTCGCCCTATCTGGGAATCGAGCGACGCGGGTTTCTTCAATCGGCAGATTGATAGCGGCGGTTACAATGCAACATCCTTCGCACCATTCCCGGCGATGCTGATGGGCCAGATGCTCGGCTTTGCCCATCCTGCTCAGCAACATAAAGACCGTCGGTTCTATATGGATTCTGTCTCGGTTTCAGACATTCCCTTGCCGCCCGCGCTGCTTCTGTTCGGCGCCGCGCTTGGTGGTATCGGCTTTCTGGGCCGCCGCCAGAAAGCAAAAACAGCCCTTGTTGCCTAAGGCACGCTGACAATCTTGCAAACGCAGGTTAAAAATAAAAAGCGGGCATGCGTTAAAACATGCCCGCTTTTTTTATCGCGTGAATACCGGGGCTTTATGCTCAGGCGAACCGGCCCGCAATTTTCTCAAAGCTTTCAAGGTTCTTGATGGGACCAAGCGCGGCAATGGTCGGTGTCACATGTGTAAATATTCTCGCGGCAAGATTTTGCACATCCCGAACGGTTACCGCATTGATCTTCTTGGCGACTTCCGCTGCCGATAATACCTCGCCGTAAATCAGCAGTTGCCGGGCATGGGCCTCCGACCGGGACGCCGGGCTTTCCTGCCCCATCAGGATCGCCGCTTTATGCTGCGCCTTGGCCCGATCTACTTCCGCCTCCGCGATGTCGCTGGTGGACCGCAACAGCTCCTCCGTCAGGACAGTGCTTAACTCCGATATATGCTCTTCCCCTGTGCCCGCATAGACGGTGAAGACACCGGTATCGGCAAAGGAGGAGGCAAAGGAGAACACGGAATAACAAAGGCCGCGCCGCTCCCGAAGTTCCTGGAACAACCGCGATGACATTCCGCCGCCGAGCAGACCGGATAAAATCTGCGCCGCATAAAAATCATCATCCGCATAGGCGACGCCCGGCACCGAAAGTGCATAATGGATTTGCTCAAGATCCCGTTGCTCACGGTAATCTCCGCCCTGATACCGTGCCGTCTCCATCCCGGTGAGGCCGTCTTCTGCCAATTCGGAAAATGCCTCCTCGGCGAGCGCGATCAAACTGTCATGGTCGATAGCGCCCGACGCACTTAAAACCATTTTAGGCGCCAGATAGCGATTTTTCATGTAGCTGGCAATGGTCGCGCGGTCAAAGCCGCGGACACCCTCCGCCGTTCCCAGAATGGAGCGCCCGATGGGCTGGCCCGGAAAAGCGGTTTCCTGCAAATGATCAAAAATGATGTCGTCGGGGGTGTCGAAAGTCTGGCCGATTTCCTGGACAATCACTTCTTTTTCCCGCGCCAGCTCTTCTTTATCAAAACTGGAATGCTGCAAAATATCGCCGAGAAGATCAACGGCAAGCGGCACGTCGTCTTTCAGCACGCGGGCAAAGTACGCAGTCTGATCACGGCTGGTATAGGCATTCAGATGGCCGCCGACAGCTTCGATACTTTCCGCGATATCGAGGGCTGTGCGGGTCTTCGTTCCCTTGAACGCCATATGTTCCAGTACATGAGAAATCCCGTTTTCCGCCACGGTTTCGTGACGCGCGCCGGTATCGACCCAGATACCGACCGCAGCGGTCTGCAAACTCGGCATTGGATCAGAAATGACCCGCAGACCATTCTTTAACGTTGAAACTTTTAGCTCCATCAATTTTCTTTCCAGCTTAGACCGCGCTTAAAATACGGGCGCGCTCCCTGATATAGGATTTCACGGTCCCAAGGTCATTGGGCAACTGCATCATTCTTTCGTCGCGTGCGAACAAATTCGCCAAATGTTTTGGGAGCGCCGGATGCTCGCCGGTAGCTTTTTCTACGGCATCCGGAAATTTCGCCGGATGCGCCGTCGCCAACGTCACCAGTGGCGTATCTGCCGTCTTCCGGCACTCCTGCCCGACTTTCAGGCCAACGGCAGTATGCGGATCGACGGTGATGGCACTCTCCTCCAACGTCCGTCGGATGGTTGCGAGCGTTTCCGCCTCATCGCAGCGCCCGGCGGAGAATATCCCTTCATTGAGCAAGGACATATTCACCGCAAAGCCATCTTCATCGTCGAGCTTTTGCATCAGCGCCGAAACCGCCGCCCCGTCGCAGCCATGCAGGTCGAACAGGAAACGCTCGAAATTGCTGGACACCTGAATGTCCATGCTCGGGCTGATGGTCGGATCAACGCTGGATTTACGATATTCACCGGAATTGAAAAACCGCGACAGAATATCATTGCGGTTGGTGGCGACGATCAGCTGCTCAATCGGCAGCCCCATTTTACTGGCGGCATAACCTGCATAGACATCGCCGAAATTACCGCTTGGTACGGAAAAGGCGATGGGCCGCTCCGGCGCGCCAAGACTGACGCCGACGGTGAAATAATAGACAATCTGCGCCATCACCCGCGCCCAGTTGATGGAATTGACCGCCGAGACTGAAAGCTCATCGCGGAACTCAAGATCATTGAACATGGCCTTGACCATGGCCTGGCAATCATCAAAGTCGCCTTCGATCGCGATATTATGGACATTGGCATCGAGAACCGTGGTCATCTGCCGCCGCTGAACGTCGGAGACGCGCCCGGCGGGGTGCAGGATAAAAATATCAACCGCATCGCGCCCACGGCAAGCCTCGATAGCCGCAGAACCGGTATCCCCGGATGTCGCACCGATAATGGTGGCACGCCGGTGCTGACGGCCCAGCAAATGATCATAAAGCAGCCCGAGCAATTGCAAGGCCACATCTTTAAACGCCAGGGTCGGCCCGTGATAAAGCTCCATCAGGAAATCATTGCTGTCCAGCTGGCGGACCGGCACCACGGCTTTGTGGGAAAAGCTCGCATAGGCCTTCGCTGTCATGGCTTTGAAATCGGCCTCAGAAATGCACTCCCCCAAAAAGGGCTGCAACAAAAAGGCGGCAGCGTCGGCATAGCTCATCCCGGCCAGGGAGCGGATTTCATCTTTTGAAAATTGCGGCCAGGTTTCCGGCACGTAAAGGCCGCCGTCGCGGGCCAGACCCGTCAGCACAACCTCTTCAAAATTCAGAACCGGCGCTTTGCCGCGCGTACTGATATAGCGCACCATTTTTCTCCATAAAACCAACGTAAAGGCGGGAGACAGTAACCATATGCGCCGTCTTATATCAAGTATGTACTTACATCAGAGATGAATTATCAATGCTAGGGTAAATATCTCGCCTTTAAATGCGCCTTGAACGCGTCAGTGCCGAGCGGTGCCGCCGTCGCCAGCGCCAAAATCTCGTCCGTGGATTTCGAGCTGCCCTGCTCATGCACATGGGTCCGGAGCCAGGAGAGCAAGCCGCCAAACTGCCCGGCTTCAATATCCTGTGGCAACTCTGAAATCTGATCATTAGCGGCCTGATAGAGCTGGGCCGCGGCAAGGGCGCCCAGGGTATAGGTCGGGAAGTAGCCGATGGCCCCGCTTGGCCAGTGGATATCCTGCAAACAACCGAGCGCATCCGTCGGCGGCGTAATCCCCAGCAAAGACTGCATTTCGCTATTCCACGCCGCGGGCAGGTCGCCGACTGGCAAGTCCCCGGAGAGCAGCGCTTTTTCCAGCCGGTAGCGCAGCATCACATGCAGCGGGTAGGTCACTTCGTCGGCATCAACGCGGATCATGCCCGGCGCCACCTTCAGGTAGAGCCGCTTGAGGTTATCCATATCCCACGCCGGGCCATCGCCTTTGAACGCGTCCCGGATTTTTGGCACCGCATAGGAGAGAAATTCCGGACTGCGGGAGAGCTGCATTTCCACCAGCAACGACTGGCTCTCATGCAGCACCATTCCGCGCGCCAGTCCAACGGGTTGCGATCGCCAGTCAGACGGCAGGCCCTGCTCATACAGGGCATGGCCGGTTTCATGAAGGGTGCCCATCAGGCTCTGGGTGAAATCGTCGCTATCATAGCGCGTCGTCAGACGCACATCGTCCGGAATGCCGCCCGTGAACGGATGATGGCTGGTGTCCAGCCGTCCGTGATTGAAGTCAAAGCCAAGGGCGGTCATAAACTCCTGGCCCAGCTTTTTCTGAACGTCAATGTCGAAAGGTCCCGCGGGCATCGGGATATCCGCCGTTGCCGCTTGCCGTTCCAGAACCTGCGGCAAGAACCCCGGCAGGAATTCTTCTAGATCCTGAAATAATCCGTCGATGGTCGCAGACACGCATCCGGGCTCATACTGGTCGAGCAAGGCATCATAGGGCGTGACGCCGAAGGCCTCGGATTTTGCCGCTGCCATGGTTTGGGTCAAATGGATGACGTCCGTCATTTTGGGAACCAGGCTGGCAAAATCATTTTGTGCCCGCGCTTCGCGCCATTGCATTTCAGAGGCCGACGTCGCCCGTGAATACGCCTCGACCAGATCCGCATCGACGGCGGTGGCATGGCGCCACTTGTTCCGCATCTCCCGCAAATTGGCCTGCTGCCAGCTTGTCAATGCGCGGCTATCGCTTTCCGCCGCCGCCAGCAGGTCTTCCGTCTGCGGCTGCGTCAGAAGCTCATGCGAGAGGACGTCCAACGTCGCCAATTGTTCGGCCCGCGCGGCGCTGCCGCCATCGGGCATCATCGCCGCGCTGTCCCAATGCAATATGGCCGACGCGCCGGACAGCGCCGAAAGCCGGGAAAAATTCTGCTCAAGCTGTTGATAGGCGGAAAGTGACACCCGCTATTTCTCTCCGGTACGGCCGCGTTTAAGGCCGTAGAGCACGAAAATCACCATCATCGCGATCGCCAGTCCAGCCCAGGTAAAAGCGTACTGGATGTGATTGTTAGGGAGCGACACCCGGGTTTGGCCGCCGATCGGAAACCCGCCCGGGACTTCAGTTGCGTCAAGCTCGACAAAGACCGATGCCGTCTGCATCTTCAGATGCGCCGCCATTTCCGGCAGCTCCCCATAGAGCCAGACATTAGTCTCGGCATTACTGGCGGGCATGAAAGACCAGGGTTTCCTCCAGGGTTGGCGCACGATGCCGCTCACCGTTATCTCACCGGCGAGCTGCCCTTCCGCCCGCGTCGCAGGTTCTTTACGGCCATCCGGCACCCAGCCGCGATTGACAAGTACGATCTCTCCCGTGGCACTGCGATGGAATGGTGTGATTATCTGAAAGCCTTTGCGTCCCTTATACGTATGGGAGAACAAATGAATTTCATTGGCGTGGTCAAATTCCCCGGTGAGGCGGACCCGGCGATATTGCCAGTCCTCCGGCACCAAATCGCCGGCAGGGAAGGTGACGGGCTCGGCTGAGAGCTGGGAAGTGATCCGGTCGGTCCAGTCAACTTTCCAGTTATAGCGATTAATCTGCCAGATACTTAAAGCAAGAAGGATAACAACCACCGGCACCGTAATCAGGGTCGGCAGCCATCCAGGGGAGAAATTTTTCATGATCAATAACGCTTAATATCGGAGCTTGCCTTATGTTTGAATTGCAAGGCAATCAGCAATGCTTTGGCCGGTCTTAACAACCCGACTGACAGTATAAGTATGGTCGGGATCCAGATTGTCAATTGCACCCAGTACGGCGGGCTATAGGTAAATTCCGTCCAGACGGCTAATCCGGCAACAATAGCGCCAACAATCAGGATAATAAAGACTGCCGGGCCATCGCCGCTATCAACCTTTGAATAGTCCTGGCCGCACACGTCGCAGGCATCCGGCACATCAAGGAAGCCCTTAAAAAGTTTCCCCTTTCCGCAAGCCGGGCATTTGCAGGTAAGCCCGGCGCGTAAAGGGGAAACTGGATTTCTGTAACCATGCGACATCCGCGGTTGTCAGATCAGGTCCATTCCGGACCGGCGCCCCACCAGTAGACGGCGCCGAACAGGAACAGCCAGACAACATCAACGAAATGCCAGTACCAGGCCGCTGATTCAAACCCAAAGTGATGAGTTGACGTGAAATGCCCCCTCTTCGCCCGGAGCAAACAGACCAGCAGAAACACCGTCCCGATAAAGACATGCATCCCATGGAAACCTGTCGCCATATAGAACGTCGATGGGTAAATACCATCGATAAAACCAAAGGCGGCGTGGCTATATTCGTATACCTGCACGCAGGTAAACGACGCGCCGAGAATAACCGTCAGAACCAGTCCCTGCACCAGACCCTTGCGATCCCCGTGCTGCAGGGCATGATGTGCCCAGGTCACAGTCGTGCCCGAGAGCAGCAGGATAAGGGTATTCAGGAGCGGAATATGCCACGGATTGAATGTCGCAATACCCTCTGGAGGCCAGACACCGCCGCCAACTTCACTTGGGAATAGCCCCGCGCTGAAATAAGCCCAGAACCAGGCGACGAAGAACATCACTTCGGAGGCAATGAACATGATCATGCCATAGCGCAATCCAAGCTGCACCACCGGCGTATGGTGCCCTTCATGCTCGCCCTCTTTGACGACATCGCGCCACCAGGCAAAGGCTGTGTACAGCAGAGCAGCAAAGCCGATGACGAAAATCGCCATGCCATACGTGACCTCATGCATCCACATAATGGCGCCAATCGCCGTCGTGAAGGCGGTAATTGCAGCAAGTGCTGGCCACGGGCTCGGGTCTACCAGATGATAATCATGTTGTTTGGCGTGTGAATCTGCCATTCTAAAACTCCTGCAATTCGCCGGATCCCCTCCGGTATTTTAATCTATCTTAAACCGCTCAACTAATTCACATTAACCGATTTTTCGGGTTGTCTGGATGAAACTTCTACTTCGTCGTCATCCATGCCACTCACGAAAAAGGTGTAGGATAATGTAATGACTTTGACGTCACCGGCGTTGGGGTCGTTCGCAATCTCCGGATCGATAAAAAACGTCACCGGCATTTGGGCCCGCTCCCCCGGCTTCAAGACCTGTTCGGTGAAGCAGAAACAATCGATCTTGGTGAAATACAGACCAATCTTCTGCGGTGTCACGTTAAAGGTCGCCGTGCCCCGAATTGTCTTGTCCGTCGGGTTATAGGCTTCATAAAACGCGAGACCCGTTTCCCCGACTTTCAATGTGAGCGTACGATCGACCGGTTTGAATTTCCAGGGCATGCCGCCGCTGGTATTGGCATCGAACTGGATCGTCATCTCGCGGTCCAGCACAATATCCGGCGCGATGCTTGCCTGCTGTGTGGTGCCGCCATAGCCTGTCACCCGGCAAAACAGATCGTATAAAGGAACAGATGCGTAGGCAAGCCCGACCATTCCAACCACTACTGTGGCCAGCACCAGCGCCAATCGCGTCGATTTGTTATCTGCATTGCTCATGGTTACGTACCTGACATCTTGACGATGGTGATCAGGTAAAACAGAACCACAAGTGCCAGCAAAACCCCGCCGACAACAAGGTTGCGGGTTTTGCGTCTTTTTTTCTCGTCATCGGACTGTATCATGTAACAACCTTGATCAGGCTTTCGCCCAGCAGCATTGCGAACAGCAAAAACAGATAAAGAATGGAATAGGCGAAAAGCTGCTTGGCGCTGCCCTCATCCTTTTTCACCCAGACTTTAATCGCAACGAACAAAAACAAAGAGCTGAGCACCGTCGCGCCAACGCCATAGAAAATACCAGCGTAGCCCAGAAAATAGGGCATGATGGTGATCGGCAGCAGCAAAATACTGTAGAGGACGATCTGCTTGCGGGTTGCTTCACGTCCGGCGACCACCGGCAGCATGGGCACCCCGGCCTTGGCATAGTCAATGTCGCGCCATAAGGATAGCGCCCAGAAATGCGGCGGTGTCCACATGAATATGATGGCGAACAGCACAATGGATTCGACACTGACATCGCCCGTAACC
>NVRR01000117.1 GCA_002732675.1 Sneathiella sp.
CTATTCGGGCATGAAAAAGGCGCCTTCACCGGCGCGGTTGCCCGCCGTATCGGCAAGTTCGAGGAGGCCAATGGCGGCACCTTGCTCCTTGATGAAATCAGCGAGATGGATGTCCAGTTGCAAGCCAAGCTGCTGCGGGCCATTCAGGAGAAAATCATTGATCGCGTTGGCGGTAGCAAACCGGTTCCGGTCGATATTCGCATCATCGCGACATCCAACCGGGATCTCGCCGAAGCGGTTGCCGAGAAGTCCTTCCGCGAAGATCTGTTATTCCGATTGAATGTTGTGACCTTGAAAATTCCGCCACTCCGGGCACGCAGCCTTGATATTGAGGTTCTCTCCCAGCATTTCGCCAAGAAATATTCCGAAGCCAACGGCGTCGCAAATCGTCCGATTACGGAAGAGGCCATGGGCAAGCTGAAAATAAATCCGTGGAGAGGCAATGTCCGTGAGCTGGAAAACACGATCCACCGCGCCATTCTGCTCTGTCAGGGCGACGTTATCGGACCTGACGCGATTTTGATGCCAGACGGCACCGCGATCCCTGACAACGCCAATGGCGACAGCCACGCCACCGGCTATGCCAGCAATGGCGCCTCTCTTGTCGGGCGCAAAGTCGCAGAAGTCGAGCAGGATCTGATCCTGAATACTCTCGATCATTGCCTTGGCAACCGCACTCATGCCGCAAATATTCTGGGGATTTCAATCCGGACTTTGCGCAACAAGCTTAAACTTTATTCAGGTGACGGCATTGCTGTCCCCCTGGCAGGCGCTGATCACCGCGCTGCCCTGCGCGCCTGATCCTTTATTTTTACGGAAGTTGAACATTAAATGAGTGATCTCCAGCAGACAAGCGCAGCGCCAAACGACGGCAATGATATCCTGCGACGCGTGGTCGCCGCCGTTGCCCGAAGCGATATTGGTCTCGCTCTGGGCGTGGTCTGTATTCTCGTTGTCCTGATCCTGCCGATGCCGAGCTGGCTGCTGGATTTCGGCTTGGCCATCTCGATCACCTTCTCGGTTGTCATCCTGATGACCTGCCTGTTTATCTCCAAACCACTGGATTTCAGCTCATTTCCAACGGTTCTGCTGATCGCAACAATGCTCCGCCTTTCCCTTAACCTGGCCTCGACCCGGTTGATCCTGTCAGAAGGCCATACCGGGCCCGACGCTGCCGGAGGTGTCATTGAAGCCTTTGGCAACTTTGTCATGGGCGGGAATTTCGTTATCGGAATTATTGTCTTCTCTATCCTTGTGCTGGTGAATTTTGTCGTTATCACCAAGGGTTCCGGCCGGATCGCCGAAGTCGCGGCACGGTTTTCCCTCGATGCCATGCCAGGCAAGCAGATGGCCATTGATGCCGATTTATCCGCCGGTATGATCACCGAGGACGTCGCCCGCCAGCGCCGCAAGGACCTGGAAGATGAAAGCGGCTTCTTCGGCTCCATGGACGGTGCCTCGAAATTTGTCCGTGGCGACGCCATCGCCGGACTTCTGATTACCTTTATCAATATCATTGGCGGCATCATTATTGGTGTCGCACAGCAAGGCCTTACCTTCGCTGAGGCCGCCAATAGCTACACCTTGCTGACCGTCGGCGATGGACTGGTGAGCCAGGTTCCGGCCCTGATCGTTTCCATCGCGGCGGGCCTTCTCGTCTCTCGCGGCGGACTGACCGGCACGACAGACAAAGCCCTGCTCAGTCAGCTTGGCGGATACCCCCGCGCCCTTGCCGTCAGTTCTTTCCTATTGATCAGTTTGGCGCTGCTGCCCGGCGTTCCCATGATCCCGTTTTTGATCCTGGCAGGCGGCACAGGATATTCCGCCTTTGTGCTCAATCGGCGCAAAGACGCTGAGGCAAAACAAGAAGAACAGCTGACGATTGAAAACCAGACCGCCGCCGTTCCGGCCGAGGAGCCGATTTCCACCGCCCTCGCCATTGACGACTTGCGTCTGGAACTGGGGTATGGACTGCTCACCTTGATCAACGAATCCGAAAGCTACAGGCTGACGGACCAGATCAAGGCGCTGCGCCGCCAGATTGCCAGTGAAATGGGCTTCATTATGCCCAGCGTCCGTATTCTCGACAATATGCAGCTTCCCGCAAATAACTATCTGGTGCGCGTCAAGGAAGTCGAAGCCGGTACGGGCGATGTCCGCCCCAACAATCTGTTGATTATGGACCCGCAGGGACTGCCAATTGATCTGCCGGGCGAAGAAACCACCGAGCCGACGTTCGGATTGCCGGCTGTCTGGGTCGACAATGGCCAGCGCGAGGAAGCCTCTTTCCGCGGCTATACGGTTGTCGATCCGGCAACAGTGATCACCACGCATCTCACGGAAATTCTGAAAGACCATATGTCGGATCTGTTATCCTATGCGGAAACCCAGAACCTGCTGGATGGACTGCCGGTCGCACATCAGAAACTGGTTGCCGACCTGATCCCCACTCTGATTTCGGTCAGCGGCGTGCAACGTATTTTACAGAATTTGCTGACCGAGCGGGTCTCCATTCGCGACTTGCCGACGATCCTGGAAGGGATTTCGGAAGCAACCGGATATACGCAGAATACCAGCCTGATCACAGAGCATGTGCGGGCGCGGCTGGCCCGTCAGATTTCGGCTGTCAATACGGCGGGGGACGGATATATTCCGCTGATTACCCTGACCCCCAAATGGGAGCAGAATTTTGCCGAAGCCATTATGGGACAGGGCGATGATCGTCAGCTTTCCATGGCGCCAAGTATGCTTCAGGAATTTATCGCCAGTGTCCGGGAGATTTTCGATACCCTAGCGTCGCAAGGACATAACCCGGTGATGTTGACAAGCCCGGCAATTCGCCCGTATGTGCGCTCTATTGTCGAACGTTTCCGGCCGTCAACGGTGGTGATGTCTCAAAATGAGATCCATCCCAAGGCCAAACTCAAAACCCTGTCGCAAGTATAAGGCACCGATAAATGCGCATTAAAACCTATACAGCGACTTCCATGGACAAGGCGATGAACCAGGTCCGCCTGGAAATGGGCGCCGAGGCGATCATCCTCTCGTCCCAGGAAACGAAGGGCGGCGATGTCCAGTTGACAGCCGCTATCGACCAGAAAGAACCAGCGCCCAAACCTGAGACTACCAGCTGGGCCGCCGACTGGGATCAGGACTGGAAAGCGGAAGCGGTCAAGACTGCCGCAGCGCCAAAAAAGCCCGCGTCCCCGGCAGCCATTCCTCCGTCGGAAAAAATGGAGCTGCTGGTGCAGGCCATGGCGTATCATGGTATCCCGACGGCCCTTGGGGAGAAGCTGTGCCGTACAGCCCTGTCACTGGATACCGACGATATAACAATGTCGCTGGCCGCCGCGCTGGATAATCATTTCAACTATTCATCGCGCCTGACAACCGGTAAATCACCCATGATGCTTGTCGGTCCGCCAGGCGTTGGCAAGACGGCTACCGCCGCTAAATTTGCGGCTGTCGCCCGCATGGAAGGACGCAATGTGCATCTGATCACCACCGATACCAGCCGCGCGGGAGCTGTTGACCAGCTGCGCGCGTATACGGATATTCTGGAATTCAAGTTACATGTTGCAGAAACGACAGAGCAACTTGAAACGCTGCTGGCCAGCCCGGCCCTCAACGACGGATCCGATATCCTCATCGATACCGGCGGCATCAATGCCTATGATGAGGCCGAGGTTGCCGATCTGACCCGAAAAATTATCGCCGCCAAAGCCGAGCCTGTTGCCGTGCTAGCGGCCGGAACCGACACGGCGGAAATGAGTGATCTCGCCGAAACATTTGCCCGCCTCGGCGCCAAACGGATGATTGCCACCCGGCTGGATACGACCCGGCGCTATGGGGGTCTGTTTACAGCCGCCCATTCGGCCAGGCTCAGCTTTTCCTATGCCAGTGTATCGGCCTCTGTGGCGACAGGGCTTCATATCGTCAATCCCGTCAATCTTGCCCGGCTTCTGCTCCGGGATCCGACCCTAACCGGGGTCAGCAATGAATTTAACAAGGTACCGTCATGAACCAGACTGAAAGCCCCCTTCGTAATCGGCCCGCCGCCCATCCTGCGACCGCGGAGTCAGGTAAGAACCTGATCACCATCGCATCGGGAAAAGGTGGTGTCGGCAAGACGGTTCTTGCTGTCAGCCTCAGCCACGCGCTCGCCAAACTGGGAAACAAAGTCCTGTTGTTTGATGGCGATGTCGGCCTTGCCAACGTCGATATCCAGCTTGGTCTGATGCCGCAAATGGATCTGGCAACCGTCATGACCGGCGGTAAATCCCTGGCGGATGTGGTTTTCCGCTATCCAGAGGGCGGATTTGACATCATCGCTGGCCGTTCGAGTTCCGGTGTCCTTGGCACCATGGCGGCCGCGCAGCTCAAACGCCTTCACCAGGATCTGGTTGAGGTTGGCGCAGCCTATGATTATGTGATCCTTGATCTCGGCGCGGGCATTGACGAGGCCGTCAGAACCCTGTCGGCAGGCAGCGGGCCAAAACTCGTGGTCACCACCGGTGATCCCACATCGCTTACCGATGCCTATGCCTATATCAAGGTCATGACCCAACGCAGCCAACATGGCAATATTCAGGTGCTTGTGAATATGGCCAAATCCAAGGCGGAAGGCCAAAAAATCTATGACAATCTGCTGAAGGCCTGCCGTAATTTTCTGCACATCGAACCGCCGCTTGCGGGCATCATTGAAATGGATGACAAGGTCGCCGGTGCCATTCGGGCGCAAACCGGATTGATGACCCGATATCCGACCAGCACCGCCGCGAATAATGTTGAAGATCTGGCTAAAACAATCATGAAAGGAGCTGCATAACTCCTGCAGTAACCCAATATGAGTGGCATTCGTTCCACATCAGCGATCCCGCCTGTCGCGGGATCAACGCAATCCACATCCGGACCGGAGCAGGTATCCCCTGTTCCGCCAACCCAACCCGCTGGCCAGCAGACGGGCTCTCCCCCGTCGAGTTCGTCGAGCTCGCCCAATACACCCGCGCCGCCCGACGGGACGCCTCAAATTGTTCTGGTCCATGCCGTGGCCACCGCCAAAACTGCCGATAACAATGTCATTTTACATACCGAGCATGGTAATTTCAGGCTGACCACGCAAAGCCCTGTCACGGTCGGCAGCCATATTATTTTCGAAATAGATACGGTTGAGGACATCACCCTGGCCCGGCTGATATCCATGGACGGTAAAATGTTCACGCCGTCCATCGCCGCCCGGCTGGTGCCGATCGTCAACAAGCTCACCTCCGGCACCGAAGGATATGTGCGGGCCGGACAGTTACATCCGCTGGAACTACAGTCAGGCTTTCAGAACCTGAGTGCGACCATTGGCGGGCGGATAGCGGCGGCGCCGCCGTTTTTGGCGCCGCCGTCTTTGGCCCTGCCGCCAGCCCCACAGCTCAGCATTTCTGACCAACCCGCTGATGGCGCGCGCGCCCAGCAAGCCTTGCCGCCAATCGCACCAACCGGCACCCACCCCCAAAACCTGGCCCCCGAAACCCGAAGGCTATCGTCACTCCCCGCTCCCTATGCAGCGCTCAGTCCGCCGCAATTCGGACCGCCGTCCACGGCGAAAATCGCCATGTCGCCCGAAATGCAGCAGGCGCATCTGGCGCGATACCATGTTGTCGACGCCGTGTTCCACCGCCCCAATCCCGCCGTCAATGCCGGGCAAATGCTGGGGGTCGCCAATGTGACCGAGGGGAGCAAACTCCAGCTTATTGTCCAGCCCATAAATACTTCCGCGGCGTCAGCAGGGCCGACACAAAGACCCGATATCTTCACCGGCAAAGTCATCGCCGTCACCCAACCGCAAACGGACGGCGGCAGGCAGCAGGTCCATGTCAGTTCGCCGCTTGGCAGCTTTTCCTATAAAACCGCCACGCCGCCGCAAAATGGTGCCACGGTGCAATTCGCCGCCGCAGACAAAATTACGATTTTTCCGCTGCCCTATACGGATGTCCAGCAACCGGGCCCACGGCAACCGCTGGTCGGGCTGATGGGCGACTGGCAAAATCTGCGTCAGGCTCTGAATATTGTTGCGCATCAGGAACCGGCAATTGCCCAATCGGTGCTCAGCACCGTCATGCCGCAAGCAAACAGTCAGCTCACCGGCAGCCTGCTTTTCTTCATGACGGCGCTGCAAATAGGCTCGGTTGAGAAATGGCTCGGGCAGGATTTCAAACTCGCTTTGAAGGCGGCGGGCCGAACGTCGCTCTTGCAGGCGCTGGACGATGATTTCTCCAACCTTGGCCGATTACAGGCAGAACCGGGCGGACAGGACTGGAAAAGTCTCAACTTCCCGTTCTTTGATGGCAGTAACGTGCGGCAAATTCGCCTGTTCTATCGCCAACAAAGGGCCCCCGATGATCCCGACGGCAAAAAAGACAGCACACGATTTGTGATCGAACTCAACCTGACACAGACCGGTCCCATCCAACTGGACGGAGTCTTCGGACAACAGAAATTTGACCTGATCCTTCGCAGCAATACGGTCATCCCCGACCATATGAAGCATGATATTTTGAAAATATTCACGGCCAATATCGACATTACCGGGATCCAGGGACAGCTCACCTTCAAATCCGTCTCCCCCTTCCCTGTCGATCCACTTCATGAGTGGGAAGCAAATCCTGCGGCCTAAATCCCGAGATCTTTTCGGGCCGCTCTGGTCAGTTTCGCGGCGATTACCGCATAGGCTTCATTGATATATGCCTTGATATCCGTATCGTTCATGGCCTCAGGCGATGTCAGCTGCACCCATTTTGCCCGCGCAAGATACGGCGCCGGGACAATGTGGTCCTGATCACAGAGAATACGATAGGAAAGATCGCGGCATTTGAAACTGATTTTCTGTGCCTCCCCCTCGCCCCAATGCGAGCAGATGGCGAAGATTTTTCCGCCGATTTTCCACACCGACGCATTCCCCCACTGGATCACATTGCTGACCGCCGGAAGCGTGCGGCAATAGTCATCGAATTCATCTCTTGTCATCTTACTATCCATTTTATCCCGCGCGCCCCTTGATGGCGAAGGGCCGCTGCGCCATATTCGCAACCAAATCTTTCACTATTCGGAAAATAGACCATGTTTGTCGTTGCGGCGCTCTATAAATTTGTGGCTTTGCCTGACTATGAAGAACTACAAGGACAGCTGCTAACACTTTGTAAGGAAAACCATATTCAGGGAACCTTGTTGCTGGCGCAAGAGGGGATCAACGGGACGATCGCCGGCACGCGGGAGGCCATTGATACGCTGCTGACCTTTTTGAAGTCGGATCCACGATTCGATAGTCTTCAGCACAAAGAAGCCCTTAACGAGAGCCAGCCTTTTTATCGCATGAAAGTCCGGCTCAAGAAGGAAATCGTCACCCTGGGCGCGCCGGGTCTCGATCCGCGCAATTCCGTCGGCACCTATGTCAAGCCTGAGGACTGGAACGATTTGATTGCCGATCCCGATGTTCTTCTGGTGGATACGCGCAATGACTATGAGGTGGAAGTTGGTACCTTTAAGGGCGCCCTCAATCCCGAGACAAAAACCTTTCGGGAGTTTAAGGATTTCGTTGCAGAAAAACTCGATGCGACCACCCATAAAAAGGTTGCGATGTTCTGCACAGGCGGTATCCGCTGCGAAAAGTCTACGTCCTATCTACTCTCCAAGGGGTTCGAGGAAGTCTATCATCTGGAAGGCGGTATCTTGCAGTATCTGGAAGATGTGCCGAAAGAGACAAGCACCTGGGAGGGCGAGTGTTTTGTCTTCGACCAGCGGGTGACCGTCAATCATGATTTGGAGCAGGGGTCCTACGACCAATGCTACGCCTGCCGCTATCCCATCACCGATGAGGACAAAAACTCGCCTCTGTATGTCAAAGGTGTTGCCTGCCCGCGCTGCCATGACAGCTTGACCGAAGACCAGCAGCGCCGGTTTACGGAACGGCAAAAACAAATGGAACTGGCGGCAGGGCGCAACGAAATCCATCTTGGCAGCAAATCATAGATTATTTGTCTCTCTTCTTGCGCGAATGCGCTGGCTGAGCCCTTCTGATTTCCAGCTCAACGAGGGCGGCCTGTGAATTTGACCGATCGGAAAGGGTTTGAATATCCCGCCGCTTAACGCCTATATCCCAGAGCGCGCGATCTTCAGCTAACAGGAGGTTTTTGCGGGAATTTCTGGCCCGGTGCCAGGCTTGATACTGCTGAAAAATGCTTTTCACGCCCGCAACAAGACGGTTTTCCGACTTGATATCAATGCGGGTGGCACAATAGCGCGTTTCACAAACTTCATTGATGGTGTCAGACATATCAATTCTCCGTTTACAGACACCCTTTGTGGTATCCACCGCTATATTTGGTGCTTTCTTTAATTCACTCAAACGAATTAAATTGACCGTATTCATCAATTTATCTAAATTATGTGGATGACTGTTCAAAATCACATACGAGACCCGCGACAACTTCCCTCGCTTGAGATTGATGTGCTCAAAACCTTCGTCGCAATTGTTGAGACCGGTAGCTTTTCGAAAGCCGCGGATCAGGTCTATCGCAGCCCGTCCGCCGTCTCCATGCAAATTAAAAAACTGGAGGCTATCTTAGACCGCCCCCTGTTTCATCGGGATACACGTTCCGTGCAAATTACTTCTGACGGAGAGATGCTACTCAGTTATGCCCGCCGAATTCTATCGTTGAACAACGAAATCGTCAGTCATTTTATCTTGCCGGATATGACCGGCACGGTCCGCTTGGGTGCCGCAGAGGATTACGGTGTCCGGCTGCTGCCGGTCATCCTCAGCCGCTTTGCCAAAAGCCATCCCAATGTTGCCGTAAATGTTGTCACGGATAGCGCGCATGCCATGACCAAGAGCCTGGAAGAGGGCCAGCTTGACGTCGCTATAGTCACGACATCGACCCGGATGCCGAAAGCGCGGGGATCCATTATCCTGCTGGAAGAAAAACTCACCTGGGCCGGGCTGAAAGGCGGATGTGCCTATGAAAAGG
>NVRR01000118.1 GCA_002732675.1 Sneathiella sp.
GCGCTCTCCCCGTGCACCCCTCAAGCCGATGGCGTAGATCAGGCATTGAGCCCGATCATACCATTTAAACATATCGCTGTTTAATCTCTCGCAAACATTGGGCAGTTTGCATTGCCAGTCAGCGGGTTGTTCTCATCACCCATGCTGATCCAAGATCGTGAACTTGAGTGACGAATTGCATACAGTGAAAGCAATACACCATTCTGACATCATGTAAGATTCGTTTTGGTCTGGGTGCTCTTGGCTCACTTCATATCGAGCCTTAGATTTTTGGTTAGACAATGCATTACGCTGCCCTTGAATCTACCATTCAGTGGATGTTCAGTTTAAGCGACTCACCATAGATATAAGTTAAAGAAGGATACGAATGGATGAGTTTGGGGGAGCCGTACACTGTCATTCAACAGATACCGTCAGTGTTGCGTGTCGATCTTATAATGTGCCCACTGATGAAGATTGAGGGAATTAAGGTTTACTGGGTTGCTGACTGCAAAAAATAATACCTGGCTTCAATTAAAGAATGGGTATTGGCCTACGGCTCCTCATAGCAATACTAATGATATGAGTTTCAATACAATGGATAAAACTGGGCGCGGATGGCCAGAAAGAATACGCAAATGCTCAAAAAGCAACTTTCGAACCTAAGGGTCGCTCTATTATCCCTCAGGGCCACGGGAGCAGATGGATTTGAGGGGTTACTTCGGATTACCCTTACAGAGCTAACGGGCATTCCTTTTAGGCTCGCGGCAAGTGGTTTGCAGGGTGGTATTGACGGAGATGCTGCGTTGCAGAGCGATGCTGTGAGCTTCGAAGCGAAACGCTACACCGGGAAAGTTGATCGCAACGACGTCTTGAATAAGATCGCGGACCTCGCTCGCAACAACGGTGCTCCCGATAGACTTTGGATTCTTGGAGCAACAACTGAGATAAACACGCAACTCGCGTCTGCCATTCAAATTGATGGGGATCGTAATGCTATCTCAACACTAATCCTCGACTGGACTGCAGCTCCCCTACCCCTCCTTGCTGTTGCAGTTGTTGCCACTGGTGATGCCGCAATTGATTTTCTTATTGAGCATTTCGAGCCGAAGCCAGGTCGGAAGAAATATAACCGCAAAGAGCTCATCAAAGCCTTTCAGGCCATTTCGAAACACTCGGATTTTGACAGTCTGTTGCAGAGGTTAAAGTTAAACCTATGCGTTTCCGAACTGGCAAATGCGCGCTCAATTACGATAAACAAAGCATGGCGGAAAGACTTATTTGGATCTGCGGACATTGCCAGAGAAAGGCTTGGACAGGCCTTAGCTGTCGTTGCCCAACCCGTTTCGCCATCTTTGCGAATAGTTTTGCGGAAACAAGTAAGTGCGCAACTGCAGAACGAACGGGCTGTCATTCTTTCTGCTGGAGAAGGACAAGGAAAATCATGGTTAGCTGCACAAATTTGCATCGATCACAACGGTATTGCCCTTTTTGCTAGTGCGGAACGGTTTGATGGATTAGCGCCAAAGGATCTCGATAAATTTTTAATTGGCCTTTTCATCGAGCAGACTGGTGACGTGCCGAGTGAAGCAATCGAGTCGAGATGGCGTCATCGCCTAGCCGCTTGGAAGAGCATGCCACCGAAGTCGTCAGTGCTTGTTGTTGTTGATGGCATCAATCAAAGACAAAACCTTCAGTGGGATCGACTTTTAAATGGCTTGCTAGGCAGATTGGAAGAAATCGGAGGGCGGTTGATCGTAACCGTGCGCCCGCAGTTCTGGCATAAGGAAGTTGCTCCCGGATTGGCTTTCAAGCCACAGCTAATTGACGTGCCCGAATGGACGCCAAATGAACGTGATCAGCTGTTAACGCATTACGGTATCGAACTTAATTGGCTTGATGAAGCTACACTCCAAACACTCAGCAATCCTCGTCTACTTGGGGTCGCAGTGGCCACTCTGCCTCTTCGTGTCTCCTCAGCTTGGAAAGGGCTGACAACCGACAGACTTCTCATAGAACATCTCCGGGCCTCTCAGCGCGAGTATTTCGAAGAAGAGAGTATGAAGAAGCTTACCAATCGCATCAGCGCTCATGCAAAAGAAGTACTGGAGCGAGCTAGCACATCACCAAATGCGCTTCCTCAAAACTTCAAGAGCGACTCAACAGCTGTCATTGAGACACGCTTCTTTCATACCCTTCAGGGACCTGGTGATACATACGAGCTCCGCAATGAAGGGCTAACACTCGCTCTCGGTTATACCTTGGTTGATCAACTTTGGCAGGCACAGCGCTCCAGCTTTGATCTAACCGAGCGGATGACACATCTCATCGATCCAATCCTTGCAATGGACCGAACAACTGATGTTGTGTTCGCAGCATTGATGGTCTGCGCGCTCGATCCAATACGTTTCGACAAAACTATCTTTACCTCTCTTCTTGGTTCATTTTCTAACCTTCAGAACCTTAGCGATCAACGTTTTGAGGAATTCGTCGAAATCGTAAAGCACCAGCCTGGAGATTTTTTCAATACTTTAGGCGATTTCACCCTCGAAAGAGGACACCATATCAATCAAGATTGGTTCATCCATGCTGCATTCGAAATTGCAGCTACAGAAAATGGCAAACAGGTTGCTGAAGACGCCATTAATCGTTGGCTACACTGTTATAATAAAAACGCTGCCGAACACGCAAACCGCTATGCAAGGCACAATAACGCTGAAGACGCGAAACAGCTTCAGCAAAGACAAAACGAAATCCAAGAAACTCTATCGTCCTTTTCATCGTTTGAAAAAGACTTGCTGGGACAGATGACAGAAGTCTCTGGGGAAGCCGGTTCCCTTTTTACTCTTGCACTCCAATTACTTGCGGGTCGCCCACTGGCTGGCTTTGCGGACAGCTTTGTTGCGATGGGGCTTGGGTTTTCGCTCGATAGCGGTGTGTGGCCGGCTCGCAAAGCCTTCATACATCTTACAACGTTCAACAGGGTGGATCGTGGTGCAGCGAAGGACGCGTTCCTGAACGCTATCAAAGAGCTCCAGTCCTCTGGCCCATCAATAACGGGTCAATGGACCATTGTACGTATGTTGTACGCAACGGGAGACAAAATAGCCGCAATCGAAGCCGAAGGACTTGCCAAAAAACTACAAGAAGGTTTGTCGCGATTCGAACCACCCTCACCAGATGAATGGAGACAAGCACAAGTTGCTGATCCAAACGCAACACATCCTATCGATGTGGATGCTGGTTTGGGAAATTTTCGGGCGCAGGATAACAACAAAATATTGCAGTCTATGTTTCTTGGGGGAGAGGATCATAGCTATCGAAGTTTCCTCCCGGTTGCTTGCCGGTTTGAAGCGCGGGCAGCAGTTGAAAAAGGCCGCGAAATCCTGTCCGGTTTGCTCACAAGAACTGGTTTGCCACTGCGTCAGCTTATCTTCAACAGCCAGGATCACTCTCCATTAATGACGCGCGAGATGGCTGTTCAACTTGTCGCTCGGGTGCGTGATTGCCATATGGTTGAGACCCTTGCAGAGCGGGAGCGCAGTACTTTGCGGTATTTTATATTCAATTACGCTGCATCTCATCTCACGGCATCAGAGCAGCTAGCTTGCATGGCTGACCCGGCATTTGGGCACAACTATATTCTTGATGTCATTCCCAGTCTGAAATTTCAGCAAACAGAGACCATCATTTCGACTCTCCAAATAGCATTAGATGAGGGTGATGAGGAAGCTGCCTACTGCATTCTTTCGACAGCTATTTACGGAGGCACCAATGCTAGCCCAGATTTGGAACCCCTCTTACTGCGCTGCCGTAGCGCTGCATTGTCAAAGCTTCGTGCAGTTACCTTTGATTTGGCAATCAGCTGTGATTTCAAGAAAATAAGAAAAGCACATATACAGTGTGAATGGTCAGCACACGACGCGGGTAAAATAACCTTCGAAAGATGGTTTGGCTCTATCTTACGCATCGAAGCCTGCGCCAAAGGTGAACTTCCCGTAGATGAGATGCTCAAACGGATCAATCGAGATACATGGTTCGCTGCCATTAATCGTTTGGGTGATGCGGTAGCCAAGCCGCTTGCAAAGTTATTTTTACTCGACTTGCAAAGTGCAATTGAAATTACAACTTTACCGCTGCAACCTGCCATTGATATTTCTATCTCAACCGTCGAACCAATGTCCTATCCATACCTTTCGCTCAAAGATAAAACTCACGACCATGGCCGTTTTCCGCCACAAAATAATATCAAAGACATTCTTGGTACCAACGAAGATTTCATTGAAAAACACGATCGCCTTCATGCGATCGTTGATGCGTTTTATAAGGAGCTCAAAGACTCAAATGCAGAGATTCTGGTGCAGCGGATTACAATACCAGACCTCAGGCTGCTAACTGGTGCAACCCCTACATTCCTTGAGGAGCTTCTAGACGTTCTGGAACAAGCCACAGACGCTCAGTTTATCTGGCTCAAAAATCTAGCTTTTGCGGTGGCTAACCTCCTATCGAGAGAGGCACCTGAACGAGCTATTGCCCTTTTCCAAAGGGCGTCAAAAACGAGAGGAGGTATTACATATGCCCTTGACGATGGTCTAACGATGGAACATGAAGCGATTTGGGCAAGCACACCATCAGAGGCAATGCATGAGCTCTGGCTCCAACGCCTTTTCAACTCTGATAATGATGCCACCCTTGCACGTGAGGTTCTCGCGGCAGAGCGATTTGGTGCCGCGGCATTCATCAAGACTTCTGTTGAAGAGCTGGAAGCAAGTACATCAACACTCAATCAGGCCTATGCAATTTCCATCGCAGGATACTCAAGTCAAGGTGGAGGGCTTCTTGATGTCATCAAAAATCACATGGCTGATCAGGGGATAACCGGCGATGCAGCAAAGCATGCAAGGGCATCGCATGATACGGCTCAATGGTCCGAAAAATGGGTCAAAGACATGTGGGCTGCACAAACAGCAGAGGGTTTTTGGCGCTGTCTTATGATTGCAAAAACCAGTGTGGATGCGCGGATATTACCTCAACCGGAGGCAGGCATTCAATGGAAATGTTACGTGCCACTTTTTCGTAGAGTCCGGGAGGCTGCGATAAAGGAGCATAACAAAAATCGAGAGAAGACACTTCTCGGCCGGGAAGCTCCCGATCCGATTTATCTCAAGCCTTTCGAAGGAGCATAAGCTGCACTGAAAATGGGTGAGAGTTGGTGAGGGCGCAATAAATGACAAACAAACAGAAACCGAAAAAGCAAACAAACAGGAAATCAGTCATCGCAACGCGACGATCGACTGGAGGGACAGGCTTTGACTTCGAAGATTGCGTCGCCGCGTGGCTTATCTTACAAGCGCTCACTGAACGCCCCCTTCCTATTAGCGGCCAGCCGAAACGGTTGCAAATGCAGACCGCTCCAATGCACTGGGATATCGACGACATACTTTTAACCATGGAAGGTCAAGCAGGCGATAAGCGCTTGGCTGTCTCTTGCAAAGGCAATGTGCAGGTATCGGCAAATGGCCTGCCAAGCTCCTTCGCTAAGGAAGCTTGGAAGCTGTGGACCAAACCAAATAGCCCCCTTAATCGTACAACCGATATGATGGCGCTTGCGACACAGGGCACGCATGCGGAATTTCAGAAAACATGGAGTGAAGTTAAGAGGATTGCTTCAGGTGTTGAGTTGACACTTGCCAAGGCGCAAATAGTAGGAAATCGGCGGTATAAACGTGTGTTTGAAGCGCTAGAAGCTGCCGCAGACACCGCCATCGAGGATTCCGATGTGCTCGCCTTGATCCGCAGTTTGGAAGTGCTGCCATTTGATTTCCAGCAAGTGCAATCGAAAGACGAGAAGGACGCAGTCAACGCTGCAAGGTCACTTCTTGCAGATGCATCAATGGAGGACGCGAAAAAGCTCTGGTCCAGTATCGTCGACCATGCGCGAAAAACGCGTCTTGGCAGTGGGACACTCGATTTTGGTAAGTTGCTTCGGTTTTTGCGTAGCAATTTTTCGCTGAAAGACTTTCCCAATTACGAAACATCGTGGCATCGCCTTCGTGCGTTTAGCGCGGAAGTCGAGAGCGCCATCGAAACGACTTTGCCTACCGGCGTAGCTCTCGACTTCGCATCAGAAAACGAATCTTTGCTAAAGCAACTTCAAACAAATCCATGTATTATAGTCTATGGCGAGTCGGGTACGGGTAAATCTGCCTTGGTGAAGACATTTCTAAAAATGCATTTCCCAAAGGTGACCAGAGTTTCGCTTGCAGCCGAAATTCTTGAGCAAGCGCTCAACGAAGCTGAGCGTGTGCGCTTAGGGATCATGCATCCTCTCCTACGCTTGCTCGAAGCGGCTGTGACATCAGAAAACTTTCTCATCATCGATGCGGCAGAACGGCTAACGCCTTCGGGTCGGATAAAAGTGCGGGAGCTCGTCAAGCAACTACTCGCTCTGGATGAGACAGAAACGACGCCGTTATGGCGCATCATCATTGTCGGGCAGACCGAGTTTTGGGCAAGCGGGGAATTGCAAAAAATTGCGGGCACACCGCAGCCGCCACACCAGGAGGTCCCCTTGCGACCGAACGGGGAGGTCGCATCAGTGCTGCGCGCAAGCCCAGGTCTGGAGTGGCTGGCGTCCCAGGGTGATACCTTGCAGGCTCTAACCAACCCGCGCACGCTAGCTTGGGTGATTCAGGCTGCTCCTGTATTCCATGATGGCAACGCCGCAGTACCTACATCACTCGTCGCGATAGCCGAAAAGATATGGTCTCATTGGACAAAGGACCAAGTGGCACTCCAAGGCTTTTTGATGCGCCTTGCCATACGCGACGCAGCTTTTGAACACAGCGTGCCTGTCAGTACCCTTGACCCAGCAGACGCCAAGGCATTCGACGAGCGACCACAGCAATGCCCAGTAAAACGCAATACCACGAACAACCACATTCAATTCAAGCATGACTTAGCGGCGGACTGGGTTCGGTTTCAACATTTAAAGGAAATAGCAACCGATACAGCGAAATGGGCGGCACATGCCGCGAATCCGCTCTGGACTGGGGCTTTGCGGATGCTGGGTCAGTTCCTGCTGCGCCAACCGTCAGGTTCGCGCACGGCATGGGATGATGCATTTGACGCAGTGCAAGTAGCTCCAGAAAGCTCACCATTGGCCGACGACATTTTGCTTGATGCACTGTTCCTTGATCCAACTGCATTGGTTTTTCTGGAAGAGCGGTCTGAACTACTCTTCGCTAACAACGGGCGGCATTTACAACGTTTGCTAATGCGGTTTGAACATATAGCTACTGTCTCTGATGTCATTCCAAGCAATGCAGGTTGGGCCAAAGGCTTTGAAACCCTTTTTGAGACGAAGTTCCGCACACCAACCTTTGGGCGGTGGCCTGCACTGGTAGTATTTTTGGACCGACACCAGGAGCGTGTGGCAAGCCTTCTTCTCCCGCAGGTGTCTCAACTTTGTGAGCGCTGGCTAACGACGATGCCACTCACCCTCAAGGATGGAACACCGTTTCCTTGTCGGTTGGAGCTTGCTAAACTCGCCCTCGCGACTGCGCGCGCCTTGCAACTGAGTATTGCAAAAAATGATATTTGGGCCAGCGTTAAGCGTGATTTTTTTCAGGCAGCTTTCGCTGGTGCACATGATATTCCTGATGAGGTAGGGGCCTGGGCACTGGAGATGGCACAGCGCAATCCGATGCGTGCCGACATTGCTGAAAGACTGAGAGCGCACCGGCGGGATAAGGCAGCTGAACACCGTTGCGAGCTCGAGAATAACGCTGAGTACCGTGAACGCCACAAGAGAAAACGGAGTATCAGCGCTATCCCTTCAAGCCGACGCTTGCCACCTTGGGCTTTGGGGCCTCGGGAACCTGTCGATAACCGTTTCGCGGAAATTGTGCAGAGTTCTGTGACGTTTCATTGTTTAATGAAAGTCAGACCAGCGATAGCGGCAGAAGTGTTATTAGCTGTTTTCATTGAGGGCGATCCAAAGGAAGATTTCAACTCATGCAGAGGGTTTCACGAGGAATTAGGGCTTACTTTTGACCATGAAGGCTATCCAACAGCCTATTGGAAAAGCCCGCTTTATTATTTTCTCTCTATTGATGCACCGATAGCACTTGCGACTATTTTGAAGCTTGTGTCATTTTGCACCGATCGTTGGGAGCAAGAGATCACCCGTCATCAGGGAAGTGAGCCACCGTCACTTTCAGTTCGCTTAATTGATGGTGCCGAACGACATTATCGTGGATATTACCATGCATTCGCCTGGTCTCAGGCAAATGACTTTGCGAGCAGTCAACTCCATTCAGCACTTGCAGCGCTTGAAAAATGGCTGTGCAAGTCCAAAGGCCACGGTGCCTCTATCACAGGTTTCATAGACTATCTCATACGCCATTCAGATAGTGTCGCTGTATTGGGCGTGCTGGTTAGCGTCGGCAAGTGTTTACCAGAATTATTTCGAACTGAAATTAAGCCACTGCTTGCCCTGGCACAGATTTATGAATGGGACGAAGGGCGTGTCACCAATAGTGGCTACAATTTTGACGGTTCTTCGTGGATTAGAGATGGTGAAATCGTCTTCGAATTAGCACGGGAATGGCACGCTGAACCCTACCGGCACCACAGCCTCACCGAAATTGTCAGCGAACTCTGCAGGCAAGACCACGATCTCGGCGACTTCGTCAATGCAGCGGTTAAACTTTGGGCTTTGCCGGATAGCGACAAGGAGCGTATCGAATTCCAAGCTCGAGCTGCCCAACTGGATTATCGCAATTATCTTGTTTCGCATTCTAAGGAAACTGGCGAGGAACAGGTACAATTCGAATACCCTGCCGACCTTGCCACGGCCATCACGAGCTTTCAGGAAAACATGCACCGCGTTCGAGATATCCTGGCGTTCCCTGATAATTGCCGGCGGTTTGTTGCGGCCCCTGCTGCTCTGCCCTTGGATCAGATAACCGCCATTGCAGCGTT
>NVRR01000119.1 GCA_002732675.1 Sneathiella sp.
CGCCGCCGACCAACGGGTAGATGGCGGCGCCGAGAACAAGCCCGATAACGAAGATAAATCGCCACAGACGATCATTGGGTCGCGGCGGAAGAAGGCCCTCGAGTATGCCACTGATACCGGCGATTTTGCCGACCATGAGAAGGACCGTGGCCGCAATCCCGATTATAATGCCACCGATTAAAGATGAGTAGGGGGTGAAATTTTCCACGGTTTAGTCCTCTTCGCAATAAAGGTCATATAGAACAGAAATGATCCGCTTTGCGTCCTCGCCCTGCAGCGAATAATAAATTGTCTGTCCGTCCCGCCGCGTCTGCACCAGATCATCTTTGCGGAGCAAGGAGAGTTGCTGCGAAACTGAGGAGGGACGTATTTCAAGTCGTTTCGAGAGATCGCTTACCGATATTTCACCGTCATTCATCTGACAGAGCAAGAGCAGCCGCGTCTCGCTTGAGAGGGCTTTCATCAAGGAGCCCGCGCGAAATGCCGATTTTTTCATGCTCTCTATATTCATACTTGTTTATCTACGGATATATAGATATATAGTCAAGAAGTATGATTGATGCTAGCCTTCGGAATGTGACGATCGCCACATCGGTATAAGGAGAAAAAAATGAACCCGACCGTCAAAGCGTTTTTTCACGAACCGACATTTACAGTAAGTTATGTCGTCTCGGATACGGCAAGCGGAAAATCCATCATTATTGACAGTGTTCTGGATTTCGACGGGATGTCGGGCCGGACAACGACGACCGCTGCAGATGAGATAATTGCTTACGTCCAGTCTCAGAAATTGGCAGTGCAATGGATACTGGAAACCCATGTTCATGCGGATCACTTGACGGCCGCACCCTATCTGCAGCAGCAATTGGGCGGTACAATCGGTATTGGCGACGCCGTTAGTTCCGTTCAGTCCGTATTCAAGGCGGTGTTTAATCTTGGTGATGAGATGAAAACCGACGGATCTCAGTTCCAGCGGCTATTTCACGATGGAGATAACATTGAAGTCGGGAATTTGACGTTGGAAGTTCTCTCTACTCCCGGACATACACCCGCCTGTGTCATGTATAAAATTGGCGATGCTGTTTTTGTTGGAGACACGTTATTTATGCCCGATTTCGGAACGGCGCGCTGTGACTTTCCGGGAGGCAATGCGCGGGAGCTTTATGCGTCCATTCGCAAAATCCTCTCATATCCGCCAGAAACCCGTCTCTTCATGTGCCATGATTATGGACCCAATGGGCGTGACTATGCGTGGGAGACAACGGTCGCCGAACAACGGGCAACAAATATCCATATTCATGACGGCATTGATGAAGACGCCTTTGTCAAACTGAGGGAAGGGCGGGACGCTAATCTTTCCATGCCAATGCTCATCATCCCCGCAGTCCAAATTAATATGCGCGCGGGCAACCTCCCAGAGGCGGAGGACAATGGCGTGTCCTACCTCAAAACCCCGGTAAACAGTCTGTAAGCGAGAGTTGGTATTCAGGAACTGCTTTTATCAGCAATATAGACGGGTAGTTTCAGCTTTGGTGACACGACAAAGCAGGAGAAGCGGCGCTCAGATAAATTCGTGCAGGTTTTGCGGGCTTCCAATTCGTTAAAACCGATGACTTGTGCCCGATAAAAAGGTTTGCCGTTTGAAATCGCTTTTTCAATATTGACCCGCCGCCCTTCAAGCATGCCGTTCGACTGGGCCGCGGCCTTATAAACCTGATCGCGAGCGGTCGTCACGCGGCTAAAGGCGCCGATCTGAATGGCCCAGATGCCGTCCACATTTGCCGCAATATTAACCGGGAGAGGGGCAAGCCTTGGCAACGCTTCGGCCTTGACGATGCGGATGTGATTTACACTCGGGGCGGCTTTAACGGCCACCGGGGCAGTGCGGGCGATCTGGACGCGGGCTGTTTTGCTATGTGGCTGATGAAGCGCAATCCGCAGGGGCTTTTCTGCAGGAAACGGGATGATTGATGGATTGGAGGCCTCAATCATGGCAAATCCCTTGTCAAGCAAAGCGGCCATGTGAATGTCCCGGCTCTTTGCGGACTTCCCGCCAAAAACCACACCAACAAGCCGGTTGCTACCGCGTTTGGCAGAAGCGACAAGGTTAAACCCTGACGCCCTGATATAACCGGTTTTAATCCCGTCGGCGCCTTTGTATTTTTTCAGCAGGTTATTATGGTTCTTGTACGACCGCCCTTTATATTTAAATTTCTCCAACGACATAAAATGATAATATTGCGGAAATTCATGGATCAGGGCAGATCCCAATATTGCCATATCCCGTGCCGTACTTTTCTGTCGGCGATTGGGCAGGCCGCTGGCATTTCGAAAGCTTGTTCGCCGCATACCCAGCCTTTTTGCCGTTGCGGTCATATCAAGGGCAAAGTCCACCTCGCTTTTGGCCATACTTTCTGCAAGCACGGTCGCCGCATCATTGGCAGATTTGGTAATCAGGCCGAACATGGCATCGCGGACAGTGATAGTGCCGCCGCGCTTAAGGCCAAGTTTTGTTGGCGCCTGGCCCGCCGCGCGGGCAGAAACAGAAAGCTTTTGGTCAAGACGTAATTTACCGCGGGTAAGCGCATCAAACGTCATGTAAAGCGTCATAATTTTGGTTAAGGATGCCGGATACAGTTTTTTATCGGCATTGCGAGAATACAGGATTTCGCCCGTTCGGCTATCCATCACGACCGCGGCATAGCGGGCATGGCTGGATGTGGGGAAGAACACTGCCGTCATCATCGAGACAACCAAAAACACGGATAGCACACGCCAGCTTATGCCAAGGAAATTGGGCATTCTGTGGTAGGCCTTTTGCCGGGAAATGCCGGGGCCATATTCCTGATTTTTGTTCAAAGATAACCCTGTTAAATTAAGAATACGGATACGGTTACGGACAGAATTCCTCGATTGGGGAGGAGTGTAGAAAATACGGCGAATCATGTCCATCTAAATTCGGATTTATTTGTTTTATGCGCCGTCGTTGCCAATGAAGATATGGCCGCAATACGAAATATGACGTATCCTTTCGTCAATCGTGAATTTCTGTAATTCCTAATATATGTAAAGATAGTTAATATCTCGTAACTATATTGCGCTTTAGCCCACGGCTCGAAGGGACTGATTGTATGATGATCACTGGAAAATTTGCCGGCTTGTTGATTTCAGCGGCCATTTTGATTTCCTGCACAGCGGATGGCACCACCAACAATCCTATTGTCCGTCCGTTTGAATGGTTCTCTTACGCCAACGGCGACGACATTCGCAGCAAATGTGAACCTGGCGGGAATGCCCGGTACCGGATGATCTATAATGAGCGCTATGACGAGCAGGTCCGAACCTATAATATCTGGCAGCGACCGGGAGCCAAACTGGCGGAGCAGACGACCACTGTCTTTAAAGGCGGGATCAGCACGGACTGGTCGCTTAGTAGTGCGGGATTGGATGTTGCCGGGACCCATGTCAGCAAGAATGTCATCAGCCTCAAAGATTTGATCGCTATTGAGCAGGCGCTTATTTCTGAGGGTTTTGAGAAGCCTGCCGTGAAGGGCGAGATCCTGCATTCAGACAGCTTCTATTGGATTGCGATGGTGTGCCGGGACGGGAACTTTAAATATTACGCCTGGACCAGCGACAATACCGATATCGCCAAACTGCCATTTCTGGATGTCCTGTCAAAGGGGGACACCACCGGTGTTGCCGCCCTTGACCCGTCCACGTCGGACTATCCAGGAAGAGGCTCGCGAAGTTACGGCGGTCGCGGGCAGGGAACCTATTTTAGTATGGAGATCGGTGATAATGGTCTCATTCAGTGAAATACATTAGAAATTTAGCATTTATTTCGTGAAAGTTTTGTTGCAAAGCCATGAAAAATAGATTTTTATCGCACGTAAAATTGTAGAATTATAATTAAAACAAGTGGTTAGATGTAATATGTATTTATTGTGCAGTGCAACATAAACCTATTGACATCCGGTATTAGCTTATTATATAACGTTCATATTGTTGCAGTGCAGCAAATATAATTTTTGGGACGTTAATCTGAAAGGCTAATACGATGACAAAGAAGACAACAGCGACAGCGGCCATTGATCCGACTGAAGTAACGAAAGAAATTGAAGACATGGTTGTTGCAGGACGCAAGAGCCTTCAGGACGCTTTTGCCACCAGTGCAGAAGCTGCTGAAAAAGCATTTAAGTCAAACACCGAAACTTTTAAAACCAACTACGAAAAAGCCGTTGCCGAAGGCAAGTCAGGTTTTGAAAAAGTTGTAAAAACTTTCGAAGATTCACAGTTCTACGATAAGAACAACTCTGAAGCCTTCGTAAAAGCCAGCAATTCAGCTGCTGAAAAAAGTGAAAAAATTGGCGCCGCTCTGATCGATTTCAATACAGACCGCGTTCAGGAAGCTTTCAACGTGGCACGTTCGATTGCTGAAACTGAAGATGTTTCTAAAATCGTTGAAATTCAGTCAGAATTTGCACGCACCTCAGCCCAGACATATGTTGCTGAAGCTAACAAGCTGAACTCCATGGTTGTTGAAGCAACGAAATCAGTTCTTGAGCCGTTTGGCGCACAGTATGCTGCCAGCCTCGATATGTTTTCCAAGCAGGCGTAACTTTTACGCTTTAAGATAACTTCTCAAAGAAGGCCCGGAATTTTTATTCCGGGCTTTTTTTGTGCTTATCATCATGCTTCGTTCACTTTTTTGCGCTTTTTCTCTCTATAGAAAGAATTTTTTTTGAATTTCCTGATAAGATATATAAATATGAAACAGGGATATGGCTTTAGAGCCTGTCCCGGACGTGGCGCAAACGTTAGAGGAAGTAGCTGGTTCTGTGAAAATGTTTATGAGCGGTGGTGACAAAAGGGATGATGATGGACATGGTACGGGGATAGGCGTTGTCACCAAGACAAAGCCAAAAACCCAGAAGCCATCCCTATGGCGCGTTATTTTGTTGAATGACGATTATACGCCGATGGAGTTTGTTGTTTATGTTCTGCAGAAATTCTTCAATATGGATGAGCAGGGGGCCCTGCAGGTCATGCTGCATGTCCATCAGAAGGGCGTCGGAAATTGCGGCGTTTTTCCTTATGAGGTAGCGGAGTCCAAAGTCGCGCAGGTTATTGACTACGCCCGCGAAAACCAGCATCCTTTACAATGTACGATGGAGAAAGAATAGTGCCGGGATTTTCAAATTCGCTTGAAGAGACGTTACATCGCGCAATGGCCCTTGCGACATCGCGGCGCCACGAATTTGCGATGCTCGAACATCTCCTTTATTCCCTGACGGAAGATCAGGATGCGGCCGCCGTTATGCGCGCCTGCAATGTCGATCTGGATCAGCTGCGCAGCGATCTTGATACCTTTATTACCGATGAGTTGGATGACCTGGTGATGGAAGGCTCTATCGAGGCTCGCCCGACATTAAGTTTTCAGCGAGTGGTGCAGCGCGCATTGATCAATGTCGAGAGCTCAGGCCGCGAAGAAGTGACCGGTGCCAATGTTCTGGTCGCCATTTTCTCGGAACGGGAAAGCCATGCGGCCTATTTTCTGCAAAAGCAGGAAATGACCCGGTTGGATGCGATCAGTTATATCAGTCATGGCGTGGCCAAGGCGCTCGGCAAGGAAACCACGCGTGCTATTCGTGGCACCGATGGGGAGTTCAATCCCGAAGAAGAGGCACCGCAGTCGCCTGACGATGAAAAGCCGGAGGCGCTGGAGGCGCTGGATGCTTATTGCGTTAATCTCAATGAAAAAGCGGCAGACGGCAAAATTGACCCGCTGATCGGACGGACCGAAGAAGTCGAGCGGACCATCCAGATATTGTGCCGACGTTCAAAGAACAATCCGTTATATGTGGGCGATCCCGGCGTTGGTAAAACCGCCATTGCTGAAGGCCTGGCGCGGCGTATTGTACAAGGCGATGTTCCGGGCGTGTTGCTGCCCGCTGTTATTTATTCGCTGGATATGGGCTCACTTCTTGCCGGGACCCGCTACCGTGGTGATTTTGAGGAACGGCTGAAAGCGGTTATCACTGAGCTTGAGGGCCTTGATGACGCTATCCTGTTTATCGATGAAATCCATACCATTGTTGGGGCAGGGGCGACGAGCGGCGGAGCGATGGATGCCTCTAACTTGCTGAAACCGGCGCTGGCAAGCGGCGATATTCGCTGCATTGGCTCGACCACCTATAAAGAATTCAGAAGCCATTTCGAAAAAGACCGGGCGCTTCTCAGGCGCTTTCAGAAGATTGATGTGCGTGAGCCCAGTATTGAGGACAGCATTAAGATCCTGAAGGGGCTGAAACCGTATTTTGAGGAATATCATAAAATCCGCTATACGGCGGAAGCTATAAAAACAGCCGTTGAGCTGTCGGCGCGCTATATTCATGACCGCAAGTTGCCGGACAAAGCCATCGACGTGATTGATGAAGTCGGCGCGGCGCAAATGCTAAAACCGGAAAGCAAGCGTAAAAAGACCATTGGCGTCAAGGATGTGGAGGCTGTTGTCGCCATGATCGCCCGTATTCCGGCGAAATCCGTGTCCAAGGAAGACACGGAAAGCCTGCGTAAATTGGATATCGACTTAAAACGCGTTGTCTTTGGTCAGGATGCCGCGCTTGAGGCCTTGTCGAGCGCGGTCAAGCTCGCGCGGGCGGGCTTGCGCGAGCCTGAAAAACCCATTGGTTCTTATCTGTTCTCTGGCCCGACCGGTGTTGGTAAGACGGAAGCGGCGCGGCAGCTCGCCTCCATCATGGGGCTTAATCTGGTGCGCTTTGATATGTCAGAATATATGGAACGGCATACCATCAGCCGTCTGATCGGTGCACCGCCGGGCTATGTTGGCTTTGATCAGGGCGGAATGCTTACCGATGCCATTGATCAACAGCCGCATTCGGTCTTGCTGCTGGATGAAATTGAAAAGGCGCATCCGGATCTCTTTAATATCCTGCTGCAGATCATGGATCATGGCAAGCTGACCGATAATAACGGCAAGAAGGTTGATTTCCGTAATGTGGTTCTGATCATGACCACCAATGCCGGTGCCCAGGAAATGAGCAAGCAGGCCATTGGTTTTGGCAGCGATATCCGCACGGGGGAGGACGAGGAAGCCATCAAGCGGCTGTTCACACCTGAATTCCGCAACCGTCTGGATGCAATTATTCCCTTTGCATCACTGCCGCCGGAAGTTGTCTCTCGCGTGGTTGAAAAATTCGTGCTGCAGCTGGAAACCCAGCTGGAAGACCGGAATGTGACCATATCCCTGTCCGATACCGCGGCCTCCTGGCTTGCGAAAAAAGGCTATGATGTTAATAACGGCGCACGGCCATTGGCCCGTGTCATCCAGGAAAGCATCAAAAAACCCCTCTCGGAGGAGCTTTTGTTCGGTAAACTCGTCAAGGGTGGCCATGTCACTGTTGGTGTGAAATCAGGTGAGCTGACGTTCAAAATCGAAAGCGCTGAGGAGCTGAACCGTAAAGTTGAAGCGGATAAGCGCCGAAAGAAAAAAGGCACCAGTAAAGACGCTGAAATGGCGGAGAAGTAATCCGGCCAGAGGCGTAAAGGCTGGTGGATATCACTTCTTCGCAGGTGAGCCTAAATCATGAAGACGGTTGTCGTCTGCTCCGGCGGGATGGACAGTGTTGTTCTCACTCATCTGATCGCTAAGGAGCAAGATCTGGCGCGGCTGATCTCAGTCAGCTATGGCCAGCGACATGTGAAGGAAATAGACTCTGCGGGGGCAAAGGGGCAGGGATAACTGGCGGCAAGAAAGTGGCGCCGACCCCCCAGAAACTGAAAAAGACCAATTTAAAGAGACCGAAATTAGCCCCAGCCTTCCACTGGGTTTTTTTCGCCGGCGGCTCTTACTTCTGACCGATGACCTTGCGTCCCTGATTGAGGGTTTTAAGATAAGCCATACCCTCGTCGGCGATCGCATAGCCGATCATATCTTCATTCTCGCCTTCCATTTCGTCCATATCAACCCAGTGGGAATAAATAGGGCGAGTGCGGTCGGTGATGATGCCGGATTTCATCAGGGTTTTGACCAGAACACGGAAGATATTGGTACTTTCCTTCAGGCTATTGCGCCGGTCCACATCTGTGTAAACCTCACGGCACGCTTCTCGGACCCACTGCCAGTCTAGGCCGAACTGTTCGTAGATAACCTGTTTCTGGCGAATATTTATCAGATTGTAGAGAACGGTTTCAAAGCATTGCGCGGCCCAGTCCTCCACTCTGTTATGTTCCTCCGTATCGAGGTTCGGAATGGTCTTGTCGGCCCAGATCTTGCCGAATTTGTGATGGAAGGCTTCGTCCGTCATCACCAGCTGGGTCAGCCTTTTGAGAAGCGGATCATTGGTTTTTGAATGGAAATTGGCGAAGGCGCCCATGGCGAGACCTTCGATCAGCATCTGCATGCCAACCAGTTTTTTATAGACTTCTTCGGCGCCGACCAGCTCTTCGAGCAACCCGCCCAAGGCCTCTCCGACCGGGTAGGGGCGGCCCCAGCGCGTGCCAATATAACGGCTGAAGGCCGTCACATGGCGGGCTTCCTCGCGGGTCTGGTTGGATGCATATTCCTGCGCACCCGGATCGACCAGGATATGACAGAGACTGGCGCTTAAACTAAGCGCGCCCTGTTCGCCGTGAAGGATGCTTGAAATACTCCAGCGCGTACTTTCATTGGCGAGATGGATCTGCTGGCCTTCGTCCAGTTTATCGGCGACCGCGCTCATTAATTCCGGGAAGGTTTCCCGGGGCATCAGATATTCGTTTTTCAAATCAAAAGGCGATGAAAAATCCAGATAGGTCGTGTCCATCGGGTCCCAGAAATGATCATGTGTCGCCGAGATTATACCGTCAAAAGCATCCGTGCGGGCGCCATATCGGTCGACATCCAGCATTGTTGTAAAATCGTCGCGGTGCGTCGTGTTGTAAATGG
>NVRR01000120.1 GCA_002732675.1 Sneathiella sp.
GTACTGTCCTGGCATTGACGGTATTGTACTTCCCGCAAGGCCGGGTTCATAAAAAGAACGGGGCCAGGCTCAAGAACGATCCCCGCGAGCAACGCCCGCCCAGCAAGCTCATCCGCATCCAGAGTTGCGGGGCCCCTGATCCAGAAACTAGTGCCCCCAAACTGCGGGGCCGTCGCCATACCAGGCAAATGCCGCCCGAGGGCTTCTTGCATGATCCGCCAGCGTTCCGCGTAAATCTTATTCAGCTGCCGCACATAACTGATGTGATAGCCCAGAGCAATAAATAGCGATGTCGTCCGCTGATTATTGCTTGGCACATGCCGGAACATCAGCCGCCGCAACAGCCGCATTTCCTGAATGAGTGGACGGGGTGCGACCACATATCCGAGGCGCAGGCCGGGAAACATGGATTTTGACAGGCTCCCCACATGGATTACCCGACCTTCCCCATCCAGAGATTTTAAGGACGGAATAGGGGTTTGTGTATAGTTCGTCTCGCTTTCAAAATCGTCTTCGATAATCAGCTGATCCGTATCCGCCGCCATTTGCAGCAACTGACGTCGCCTCGCATTCGAAAGCGTAACCGTCGTCGGATAGTGGTGACTTGGGGTCACGTAAATGAGCGAGCAAGTCCCCAAGGCAGGCGTATCAACCACCACGCCGTCGCTATCGACAGCAAGCGGTACCAGTTCCGCACCGTGCCAATCAAAGATATTGCGCACATCCGGATAGCCCGGATCCTCGACCCCGACCCGCATGCCTGCCTTTACCAGCGCCGCCGCGATCAGATAAAGACCATTCTGGGCACCGAGGGTAATCAGTATTTCATCGTCGCCTGCAAAAATGCCTCGTTCCGGCAGTATCTTCGTTCTGATCTCCGTCACCAGCTGCGGATCATCCTGCATAAAGGCATCATTGGCCCAGTCACGCATATCCATCTGGCTCATGGCCTGACGGCTACATTCGCGCCAATCGCCGAGCGGAAAGAGCGAGCTGTCGGGCTGGCCATAGACAAAGGGGTACTTATATTCCTGCCAGTTTTGAGGTTTAACGATATTCCGCTGAGCCGATAGACGGGTGTCCAGCCTGCGCTGCCAGTCCACTTTGTCTATTGACGCGATGACAGCAGACGGAGCCTTTGCGACCTTCGCATCCCATGCTACCTGATAACTGGATCGCTGATGCGGGGCAAGGAACCCGCCCTCCACCAGCTTTTCATAGGTCAGGACAACCGTCGTCCGCGATATTCCCAAATTCTCCGCCAGCTTTCGCGTTGACGGCATCTTCCGCCCCTTGGGCAAATTCCCCTTCAGGATCGACGCGATGATCTGTTCCCGCAGTTGGTTTTGCAGGGATATTCGCGATGTTCGATCAATCGGGAAAAACACGGATTTACAATGCTCAGTTCTATCGTTGACATGCCGGTGAAAGCGTTCATTCCGTCACATCCTAGCGACAAATATCCCTCACTGACAGAGGGTTCTCATATCGGAACAGGTACAAACGAAAGAGCTATGCGTCCGTCCAGTTGATCCAGTTATCATGAACATTGCAGACGGAGACGATGTAGAGGCGACCTGAATAACCGTTGAGCGCGAAACGCGATCGGGGCATATCGAAGATTTTGTCAAATAGTTTCTCACTAAGCACATTTAGTTTGGCATCCAACAATATATGTTTGATGATAAAATGATCATCCGACATGGCATGTTGGGTCGCAGCCCGGATCAGCAGGTCATTTCCATCCTTATCGACCTTGATAAGCGGAGAATGAACCTTTTCCTTGCCCTTCCAACGCCCAGGCCGGTCGGCGGAATAAAACACCTTGCCTGCCAATTCGCGTAAAGCACCCTGAAGGTCTTCACGGGCTAGCGCAACAGATGGGGCCGCGATCACTAGTGCCGCTGCCGCGGCGGCGCCAGCAACAGTCATTGCCTGACGACGATTTAGGTTAGAAATTCGGGGGTACATCGCTAATCTCCTCGCAATCTCAAATAGTAAGCCTATCCTCACCAAATACTACACTAAATCTCAACGGCGAGTTAAGAGTAATTTATTTTTGCAATTATAATATTTTTTGGCTGTTTTGATCAATTTCAGCCCGTATCTGTACGTCCTGAAGCCCTAAGACGCTGTTTTGATGTCACAAGAATGAGGCGATGCTTGACTGTCTATATTCTGATCAAAAAAAGAGCCGGCAGTTTTGCACCGGCTCTTCCGTCATAATGTTATATCAGGAACTCAAAAAAGAGTTCTTTTCATTATTTCATCTTCTTGATTTCACCGCTTGCCAGCTTCTCGCGATAGTCAGCAAGCAACGCCTTGACCTTCGGCATCAACATGTACAGACCAATGATATTGGCAATTCCCATAGCAAAAATCATGGCATCCGAGAAATCGATGACCGGTCCAAGGCTCATGGAGGCGCCAATGACGACAAAGATACAGAAGATCAGCTTGAAGGTAATCTCCTTGGCCTTACCTTCACCAAACATGTAGGTCCATGCTTTCAGGCCATAATACGACCATGAAATCATCGTTGAGAAGGCGAACAACACGGCGGCAATTGCCAGAATATAACCAAACCATGAGAAGTTGGCTTCAAATGCCTTCGAGGTGAGCGCAATTCCGGTAACACCACTATCTGGCACCCAGGAGCCGGTGATAATGATCACCAGAGACGTCATGGTACAGATCACCACGGTATCGATAAACGGCTCAAGCAACGCCACATAACCTTCGGTTACGGGATGCTTTGTCTGCACCGCCGAATGGGCGATAGATGCCGACCCGATCCCGGCTTCGTTGGAGAACGCCGCCCGTTTAAAGCCCTGGATCAGGGCACCGACGACACCCCCCGCGACCGCTGTTGGAGCGAAAGCCCCGGTAAAGATAGCCGCGACTGCGTCCGGTATCTCACTGAAATTCATCCCAATAATGACGAGCGCCGCACCGACATAGAGGATTGCCATACCGGGGACGATCTTTTCCGTCACCTTGGCAATGGATTTAATCCCGCCAATAATAACGACGCCAACCAAAGCTGCCATGATCAAGCCAAACAACCAGCCTTTTCCTTCAAAGAAAGGAATAATGCTGGAAATCTGGGCGTAGGACTGGTTGGCCTGGAACATATTCCCGCCGCCAAGCGCGCCACCGATACAACAGATGGAAAAGAAGATCGCCAGGAATTTGCCAAGAGTTGCCTGCCCTTTTTCGGACAGCCCCTTGGAAAGATAATACATGGGACCACCGGACACCGTACCATCCTCATATACATTCCGATAATGGACACCCAAAATACATTCGGTGAATTTCGACGCCATGCCGAGAAGCCCGGCGAGGATCATCCAGAATGTCGCCCCCGGCCCGCCAAGATAAACCGCAACACCAACCCCGGCGATATTGCCAAGACCGACGGTGCCGGAAAGCGCTGTTGCAAGCGCCTGGAACGGCGTGACTTCACCCGCGTCATTAGGATCCAGATAATCGCCTTTGACAAGGCTGATGGAATGCCCAAATCCGCGGAACTGGATAAATCCGAAATAAACCGTGAAAACCACGGCGGCAACAACCAGCCAAGCGACGATGAGTGGAAATTGTGTCCCGAAAACGGGAACGGAATAGAAAATCGTGTTGACAATTGGGTTGACGATCGGCGCGACCGCGTCGCTGATCGCCTGATCAATGCCTCCCTCTGCATGGGCCAGGGTTGCCATAAACGGCAGTCCTGCACATGCTAATATTATGCGCTTCAGCATTATATACTTCCTTCCTGCATTTTTTGTCTGTGTGGTCATTGCCTATGGGACGATGGTTAGCGGCACCGGCGAGATTTGCGCCAATGTGATGGCCAGTCCGCCAAGAAGTCTTTGTGTCAGACTGGAACTACCCGTCCGACCAATAACGATTTGCGTCGCTTTCTTGTTCTTGGCAATTTCACATAGAATTTCCCCGGCATGGCCATGCCGCACCTCACATGTGGCGGTGCCCCCTGACGCATTCACCTTATCCGCGATGGGCTTGACGATTGCCAAGGCCCGCTCAATCTCCTGGTCACGCCGTTTGTGACGTTCAGCGAGTTCTTCAGCTGTGTGGAAACTGTATGGTGACCATTCAATGACCTGCACGAAATGCAGTTCGGCTCCGGACTTCTTCGCCTGCGACACCGCAAAGTCAACGGTGCGACTGACATGTGCCGGATTATGAACGCCGACTATCAAAATATCAGACATTTACTCTCCCCCTAATACAAGCATTAGCCAGAGTTCTTCAGGAAAGGATACGGACAGAAGAATCCAAGTTGGATTTCAAACGCCGGCGATGCCGTTTTAGATTATATATTTCCTTCCCTTAAATTAGCTTATATTGAATTAAATGAATTGTCACATGGATGTCATATATTTTTGAAAATAGCCGTTGCTATCTTCATGTATTGTCGTAATAAAAAGTAATAATGGATAAGAAAATACAATATGAAATCAGATCGGCGATTGCCTCCGACTGCGCCTACCTTTCGGCGTTAGCCGTCCAATCCAAGGCATTCTGGGATTACTCAGACGCATTTGTCCAGGCCTGCAAGCCTGTATTGACTGTCACACCTGCGATGATCAAAAAGTGGCGGCACGGGGTTGCGGTATTTGATGAAGAAATCGCCGGTTTCTATTTTCTCTCAATAGATGGCCGTCAGGCGGAACTGGAACTTCTCTATATTACGCCGCACCATATGGGTAACAATGCCGGCAAGGCTTTATTTCAGGCAGCGGAGGAAACGGCACGGAGAATGGGCTGTGAGAGCTTGCGCATAGAGGCGGACCCCAATGCCGTCGGTTTTTACCGCCGAATGGGCGCCCGGCAGACTGGCTGGTGCCGATCAGAGATAGAGGATGCCCGTGAACTGCCGCTTATGACGAAAAAGCTCGTCAGCATACCGACTAGATAATCTCAAAATAACGTTCCATTTCCCAGCTGGTAATCGCTTTGCGAAACTCCCGTTCCTCAAATTCGCGGGTGATGGCATAGTGATCGACGAATGCATCGCCGAATAAGTTCCGGGCGGCATCAGATGCCTTCAAGGCTTGCGCGGCATCCCACAACGTCTGCGGTAGCGCCAGTTCAGCCGGCAAATCCTGTTCGTAGGAACTGCCGACGACGGCTTCCGTGGGCTCGATTTTGTTTTCCATTCCCCAAAGGCCGGAGCCAAGGGCAGCAGCAATGGCAATATACGGGTTCATATCCGCCGCCGAAATACGGTACTCTACCCGCTGCGATTTCGCATTGCCTGGAATAGCCCGAAGCGCACAAGTGCGATTTTCAATGCCCCAGCTCGCATCCGTCGGCGCCCAGAAGCCCGGGACCAAGCGAGAATAACTATTAATGGTCGGCGCCACCATGGCCAGAAGCTCGGGCATCAGTTTCTGCTGGCCGCCAATAAAATGACGCATCGTGTCGCTGATATTATGGTCTTTACTGTCATCGAAAAACAGGCTGCTGCCGTCTTTTCCGGCTAAGGATAAGTGAATATGACCGCTCTGTCCCGCATAGTCGGACGACCATTTCGCCATAAAGGTCGCCATCAGCTGATTTTTCTGCGCCAAAACCTTGGTAAAAGTCTTGAACAAAGCACCTTTGTCGGCTGCATTTAGAGCCTCATCATAGGCGATGGCAGCTTCCAGAACGCCCGGCCCGGTTTCTGTGTGCAAGCCCTCGATAGCCATATCCATCTCTGTACAGAGAGACAATAACTGTTCGTAGAAATCACTCTCAACGGACGCACGAAGAAGCGAGTATCCGAAAAATCCGGGGGTAAAGTTCGTCAGATTGGTATAGTTTTTCTCGCGAACGGTTTCTGGCGTTTCGCTGAATAGAAAAAACTCGAACTCACAGGCTGCCGTCGCCGTCAGCCCCATGTCCGCAGCGCGTGCAATAACCCGTTTCAGGGTCTGCCTTGGGCAAACTTCAGCCGCCCGGTCACCAAATTCCAGGAGGAAAAACAGCATGTTATCTTCCATCGGCAGCTCGCGACAACTGTCAATGACCACGTTTACCTGCGCATCGGGATATCCGGTAGCCCAACCCGTATAGCTTTCCTTATCATAAATCTGGTCGTTCACATCCCAGCCTAGAACCACATCACAAAGTCCGAAGCCCGTTTCCAGGATGCCAAAAAACTTTTCCTTGCTGAGGTATTTCCCGCGCAGCACGCCATCAATATCAAAAACCCCGACCTTGACGTAGCTTAGACCCCGATCTTCAACAATAGTTTTGGCGTCGGTAACTGTTTTAACAAAACGTGCATCCATAATGACCTCGGTTTGGGAATTGATTTTCAGACGGAAAGATCAAGCCAAATATTCAAGGGCCTGTCTATGCAATTCTGGTGTAGCGGCCGCAACAATTGTTCCGTCCGAGTCGAGATTTAACCTGTTGCCGGACCAATCTGTCACAATACCCCCGGCCTCTTCGATGACAGGAATAAGGGCCATATAGTCATAACTTTGCAGCCCTGATTCAACCGCCAAATCCGCCCAGCCTGACGCCACCATCCCGTAGATATAACAATCCCCACCATAACGGCGAACCCTGGTCTGCTGGCGGAGATTGGAAAACTTCGCCAGCTTGTCGCCAGCGAAATATTCCGGCGACGTTGCCAACAAAATAGCATCACTGAGCTGCGCGCATTTACTTACTTTGCAGGAATTTCCGTTCAGAAAACACCCCTCGCCATCAACAGCAATCCAGTATTCCCCCATGGACGGCATCGAGATGGCGCCGATCCGCACACGTTGATCCCGCACATAGGCAATCAAGGTGCCATAGAAAGGAAGGCCTGAAATGAAGCTTTTAGTGCCGTCAATCGGATCGATAACCCAAAGGTCATCCCGCTCCAAACCGGTATCGGCATGTTCCTCTCCTAGAACACCATGATTTGGATATGTTTCAGAAATCAATTCGCGCATCAAGCGCTCGGTTTCCTGGTCGGCAACTGTCACGGGAGAGTCATCGCTTTTCGTCATAACCTCGATAGGTTTTCGGAAATAAGCTGTCGCACAATCCGCGGCCATATCCGCGAGCTTGCCGGTAAAAGACGCGAGCTCTGACCACTGTCCTGTCACGGACGCCTTCGTATAAATCGGATTACCCATATTACAAATTCACATACTGATGCGGGAAATTTTACGCGATAGGTTTGTTTACTTCTTTTTCACACATTTTTCCACATTATTTATAAAAAATACACAATTATCAACATTTTATGCATCATACAGATTTAGGTATCACATTTTTGTGAACTATACGGCCTATTGATCAGAAGTCAAATTCGGCGGCAGCATCAGCGAGCCAGGCCGCAACATACCGGCTGAACGAACAACGGACATAAATATGGAACGTAGAACGGTCCGTTTGTTCGACAATGGCCTGAGATTTTGCCAGTAACGTCTGAGCGCAGTTTCCGGGCCCGAAGACACGCGGATGAAAATCCATTTCACCGCTTTTCATCAGGATCGAATGGACGTGCGGACCCGAGATTTCGAATATAGTCCGATTGGAGCTCAGGTCATTGATGGCCACATGCCGGCCTTCCAGTGCTTTTTCCAGTTTCCAGATCAAATCGCCTTGGCTGCCTGCCCCGCCGACGATCAGCCATTCATCGGGGGAAAGCCATAACGCTTTCTTATCCGCCCCTTGCGCGACGGTATTTGGCTCCTCCGGCAGGTCAAAACCGAGAATGGATTTAATTGCCGCGCTAAATTTCGTATCCTGCGCATCCCCGCGCAGATTTATCTGGGCCGGTGAAGATATTTCGCTCAAAGAAGTAAGAGGCACCTGATCAACCATTGATGTGCTCCCCTTCGCGGTCGTAGAAGACAGGGTCAACAATCTCAACTTCTATGGTTCGGTCTTTAAGAGGCGCAAAGATTTTGCTGCCATGGCGCGCCCGGCCACCTTTGACTAACGCCAAGGCGATGGACCGTCCCAGAGCGGCGCTGTAATAGCTCGAGGTCACATGCCCCGCCATAGGCATCGGCATTGCCGCGTCCGCATCGAGGACAAGCTGAGCGCCCTCAGGCAGGACGTCTGCCGGGTTATTCGTCAGCAAACCAACCAACTGCTTACGATCACTGCGGTTGGTGTCAGCGCGGTTAAAAGATCGCTTGCCGACAAAATCCAGCTTCTTCTTGGAGACAATCCAGTCCATGCCCAAATCCTGCGGTGTCGTCGTGCCGTCGGTTTCCTGTCCGACGATGATAAAGCCTTTTTCTGCCCGGAGAATATGCATGCTCTCTGTCCCGTAGGGCGTAATGTCAAATTCCACCCCTGCTTCCATCACCGCCTCCCAGAGCTCGGCGCCGGAATGCCAGGGCACATTGATCTCATAGGAAAGCTCGCCGGTGAAGCTGATGCGGAAGACGCGGGCCATCAACCCGGCAACCTCACCTTCCTTAAAGGACATAAAAGGGAAATTTTCTGCCGTCAGGTCCATCGCAGGTGCTAGTTTCTCAAGAACATCACCGGCTTTCGGGCCAGCAATGGACACCGTTGCCCATTGCTCGGTCACCGAGGTGCAATAGACTTTCAAATCCGGCCATTCGGTTTGAAGATATTCTTCCAGCCAATCCAACACTTGCGCTGCATTGCCTGAGGTTGTCGTCATCAGGAAGCGATCATCGGCAAGCCGAGATGTCGTGCCGTCGTCGAATACCATCCCGTCTTCATGGCACATCAGACCATAGCGCACCCGTCCGACCCCAAGTTTCGCCCAGGCATTGGTATAGATACGGTTCAGGAATTCAGCCGCATCCGCCCCCCGGATATCAATCTTACCAAGGGTTGACGCGTCCAGCACACCGACGGATTTGCGCACGGCCAGGCATTCGCGGTTGAGCGCCGCTTGCATATTTTCGCCGGGCTTAGGGTAATACCAAGGC
>NVRR01000121.1 GCA_002732675.1 Sneathiella sp.
AGAATGGCACGGACAGCGGCAAGCTTATCCTTGGCCAACATTTCTAGGACTTCAATGGTTTGGGCAAGCAAATCAACAGTTTCGGGCGCCGAAATATCCGGCAACAAGCGGCAGATTTTTCGGGCTAGCTCCATCCGGACATCGTCGTCCTCATCTTGTGTAAGAAGTACATTCGCCTGTACGGGCGTCAACGGGTTACCGGCAATGTTGCTACGCACGATCGGCGATGAGTCCTCTGTCAGATAATAGAGGATCTCCGGCTCAACATCGTCGCGCGCCGCGATTTCAGCCCGTAGAACGACGTCATCGCTCCGGGCGCTCAGCTTGTTGTCTTCATAAGCCTCGCGGTCCGCTAAATCATTTTTTGACTTTATCTTCATCGCCATGGGGATCTTCCGTCATTTCTATCCGTATATCCTAAGACGATTTGTTTAAAATGACCTTAAACCCGCTGTTCGCGACCGATGTGGGATCTTTTCAGTATTAAGGCTTGTCGGACCCGGCATTAAGCGCCAATGTTATGCCCATGATACAGACCCCTGCCTGGAAAGACTTCGCGCATATCGAAACCTGGATTTTCGATCTGGATAACACATTGTATCCAGCGCATACCAACCTGTTTGCCCAGATCGACAAACGGATGGGGGAGTTTATCTCCGACTATCTCAGCGTCGACCTGGTCGAGGCGAAAGCCGTTCAGAAAAAATATTTTCATGAATATGGGACGACGTTAAGCGGTCTTATGCAGCACCATGATATGAAACCTGACGATTTTTTGAATTATGTTCATGATATCGACGTAAGTGATCTGGCCGCCGCCCCAGAGCTCAGCCGCGCGCTGGAACAGTTGGTGGGTCGCAAAATTATCTTTACCAACGGCTCGCATTTTCACGCCGCCAATGTCTCTTCGCAACTTGGCATCGACCATCATTTTGATCATGTCTTCGATATAATTGCCGCGGAATATCAGCCGAAGCCCCATATGGATGTCTATAAAAAACTCACAGATGATCTGGAAATTGATCCGACCCGTGCCGTGCTGTTTGAGGATATGGCCAAGAATCTCCTGCCCGCCCATGAAATGGGCATGACCACGGTCTGGATCCCCAATGAGGCCCACTGGTCGCATGATTCATCTGATGGCGAACATATCCACCATATGACCGATAATTTAACCCAGTTTCTGCATGAATTGCTGGCTGACAAGGCGCGTGCCGAAAGCTAAGCCGTTGCCCGCAGGCATGTATTGACATCCGCCATGGGCCGGGTATGTTCTCGCAAAATACGCCGTGACTAATTTAAGGGAAACATTATGAGTTTAGCCGAACTGCAAAATGTCGTCGATGCCGCCTGGGAAACCCGCGATACTATCTCCGCCGCCACCAAAGGCGAGGTACGCGACGCCGTTGACGCCGCACTGGAGGCATTGGACAGCGGTCAAGCGCGTGTCGCATCCAAGGAAGCAGGCTCATGGGTTGTTAATCAATGGCTAAAAAAAGCCGTTCTGTTGTCTTTTCGCCTCAACCCTATGGAAATGATCAGTGGCGGTCCCGGCGTCGACACCAACTGGTATGACAAAGTGCCCAGCAAGTTTGAAGGCTGGAACGAAGATCGCTTTAAGCAAGCCGGGTTCCGGGCCGTTCCGGGCTGCATCGTCCGCCGAAGTGCCTATATCGCACCTAATGCCATCTTGATGCCGAGTTTTGTTAATCTCGGTGCCTATGTAGATACGGGGACCATGGTTGATACCTGGGTCACCGTTGGTTCCTGCGCACAGATCGGCAAGGATGTGCATCTTTCGGGCGGCGTCGGCATTGGCGGCGTTCTCGAGCCCCTTCAGGCCGACCCGGTGATTATCGAGGATAATTGCTTTATCGGCGCCCGATCCGAAGTCGTCGAAGGCGTGATTGTCGAAGAAGGCGCCGTTCTGTCCATGGGTGTTTTCATCAGTGCGTCGACGAAAATTATCGACCGCGCAACCGGCGAGGTCCATATCGGCCGTGTCCCCGCCTATTCCGTTGTCGTCCCCGGCAGCCTTCCAGGTGCGGCATTGCCTGACGGCTCCCCTGGCCCGAGCCTTTATTGCGCTGTGATTGTTAAAACTGTCGATGCGCAAACACGCGCAAAAACATCCATTAACGATTTGCTCCGCGATTAGGATAAGAGATGATCAGGGAACGGGCAGTCACAGCCCCTTCCCTGTTTCTACCGTTTTTTATTCTCGCGATACACCATATAAAGCCCGCTGGTGCCAATAACGGCAACGCCAATCCAGACATTTTGCGCCGGAAAATCCGAAAAAACCACGAAGCCAAGCACAACCGCCCAAATAATCCCGCTATATTCAAATGGCGTGATCACCCCGACTTCCCCTGTACTGAACGCCTTGATCAGACAAATATTTCCCGACAGTGACAATAGTGCCATCGCGCCGACCAATGCCAAATCTTCAAGCGGCATCGGCTGCCAGAAAAACGGCGACAGCAGGCCCATAATCAAAGTTATGCCAAGCGTCATGTAGAAGATAATGGTGAAGGTGCTCTCTGTCGTGCCAAGCCAGCGACCGGCCAGCATAATGCCGCAATAACTCAAGCTGGCCCCAAGCACCATAAAGGCTTCGATCTCGACGATACCGCTGGTCGGCTGCATAACGATCAGAACGCCGATAAAGCCCAGGATAATGGCGCCCCAGCGATGTATCCCGACTTTTTCCTTGAACAAGGGAACAGAAAGCGCCGTCATCACAAAAGGCGAAATAAAGAAAATAACCGTGGCATCTGCAAGCGGCAAATTTTTGAGCGACATAAAGAACAGGAGCGGCGCCATAAGGCCGAGAACAATTCGCAGTCCATGTCCCTTATATTGCTTTGTCCGGACAGAGGGAAAACCACCGTGGGAAAACATCCAGACAAGCAAAATGCTGGTGTTAATCATGCCCCGGATCGCAAGGATCTGGATAACCGAATAATCCGCCTGCACCAACAGCTTCGCCACCGCATCCATAGAGGACATCAAAAAGACGCCCACAAGGATAAAGGCAATACCCTTGATATTGTTGTTCGGCAGGGATGAGGGCGTGGACATGGGGTATTCTTTCGCGAAGGACCCCACCCTCATATCGGGATCGGCGCGGTTTGGCAATCACGGAACAACGCTGTTTCACGAAATTAGGCGTCTTGGCCATTGACCGGCTTCGACGTGCACAGTAAAGGAAATACATGACTGATACACATTCCCCTATCGACGTAATTGAACTCACGCAGGACCTGATGCGCTGCCCCAGCGTCACCCCGCAAGATGCCGGCGCCCTTGACGTGCTGCAGCGGGCGTTGGAAAGCATCGGGTTCGTCTGTCACCGGTTGACTTTTTCCGAAGACGGCACGCCAGATGTTGATAATCTCTATGCCCGCTATGGCACGGCATCCCCCAATTTCTGCTTTGCCGGGCATACGGATGTGGTACCGGTGGGCGATGAAGCCGCCTGGAGCGTTGATCCGTTTGGCAGCGTGATCAAGGATGGTATTATCTGGGGCCGGGGGGCGTCTGATATGAAAGCCGCCGTCGCCTGTTTTGCCGCTGCGTCAGACCGGTTTATCGCCCAAAGTGGCGGATTTGGTGGATCCATCAGCCTATTGATTACGGGTGATGAGGAAGGCCCGTCGATCAACGGTACGCGAAAAGTCCTAGAATGGATGGCGGAAAACGGCGAAGAGATAGACCATTGCCTGGTGGGCGAACCGACCAACCCTAGCGAAATGGGTGAAATGGTCAAAATCGGCCGTCGCGGCTCTTTTACGGGCGCCCTTTCAGTCACCGGTGTTCAGGGTCATGTCGCCTATCCGCATCTGGCCGATAACCCTGTGCCGCATCTGACGGCCATGGTAAATGCGCTCGATGAATTGAAGCTCGATGACGGTAACGAACAGTTTCAGGCCAGCAACCTTGAATTCACAACCATTGATGTCGGAAATCCAGCGACGAACGTTATTCCCAAGACGGCCACGGCAGTCTTTAATGTTCGCTTTAACACACACTATACTCTGGATAGCCTGGAAGACCGGATGCGCCAGTGTCTTGATGAAGTTTCCAGCGCACGCGGGACAACTTACGAGATGCACTGCGTTAAAAATTCTGAACCGTTCCTGACCCAGGAGAGCGCGTTCAGTGCGCTTGTGGTTGAGGCCATCGCAGAGCGTATCGGAAAGCCGCCTGAGCTATCGACCACAGGTGGCACCTCTGACGCACGCTATATCAAGAATTACTGTCCGGTGGTGGAGTTTGGCCTTGTTGGCCAAACCATGCATAAAGTCGATGAGCGGGCGAATGTGTCGGACATCGAGGCACTTGCCGACATCTACACGGATATTCTGGCCCGGTATTTCCAGAGTTTTTCATGATAAATCCAAAGGAAGTATTCTACTCCCTCCTCGGGGCGTATCATCTGGCCAAACGGGACCCGGACGCGCTCCGCTATTTTAATATTTCAACGGCCGGGTTTTTCAGCTCTTTCGCCGCCATGCTGATTGCCCTGCCGTTTTTCACCCTCGAAAATGCCATTGATTACGCCTCGTTCCAGACCGAGACCGGGCTTCTGCCCTTCCTGTTTATTCTCTGTATCGCTCTGATCGTTAATTGGGCCGCATATCTGCTCGTCGTTGGCGTTCTTGCCAAATATCTTGATTTTGCCGATAAGTTCAGTGTTTTCGCCGTCGTCTATAATTGGTCGCAGCTGGCAATCATTATACTCTGGTGCCCCCTATCGATCCTACTGACGGGCCTGCTGGGGGCCGAGAATATCGGCATGTTCCAATTGATCTTTATGATGGCGACATATGTCTATCTTTGGTACATCCTGCGTGTCACCCTCGCCCTGTCCGGCTCCCTCGCCCTGGGGTTTGCCTTCCTCGAATTTCTGCTGACATTGATCACGCAGTTTGCCTTCGCAAATTTGCTCTTCAGCGGTGCCGCCTAGTCGTAATCGACCGCTGTCAGATAGAGACCATAAGGCGGCGCGTTGGGCCCCGCACGCTGCCTATCGCGCGCAGCCAGTACGGCTTTTAGGTCTTTCGTCGTCCATTGACCGGTGCCGACCAGCGACAAACTCCCGACAATCGACCGAACCTGATTATGTAGAAACGACATGGCGGAGACTTTTATCTGGATTTCCTCGCCAAACCGCGAGACATCAATTTTCTCCAATGTACGGACCGGAGATTTGGCCTGGCAAGCCGCCGCTCGGAAACTGGTAAAATCGTGACGGCCCACCAGCACTTGGGCCGCGCGGTGCATGGCCTCGCTATCCAGCTCATGTTTGAACAGCCAGGCGCGACCATCATCGACAGTCAGCGGTGCACGCCGATTGATAATTCGGTACAGATAATGACGTTTTTTAGCGGAAAAGCGGGCATTAAAATCCGCGTCCGTTTCCACACAATCGAGAATAACGATCGGTACCGGTTTTAAATGCTGATTGACGGCATTCATCACCACTTCGGGGTCGCGTGTCGACACCAGATCAAAACTGGCGACTTGGCCCAGGGCATGCACCCCGGCGTCAGTGCGCCCAGCACTTTGAACACGTACTTCTTCCCCGCAGAAGCCGAAAATTGCTTCTTCGATGTGTTGCTGGACAGATGCGCCGGTTTTTTGCCGTTGCCAACCCACCATACCCCGACCGTAATATTCGATGGTAATGCGATAAGACGGCATCAGGTGAGAACCTCACCTTCGGCAATGGGATGACCGTTCAGGAAGATTTTTGTCGCCATCGGCGATTTTCCGGGGCGCTGCAATAGGGTCAGTCGCAAACCACCCTCGCCGCAGGCAACTGTGACATTCTCATCCAGAATTTCCCCAGGCCGCCCCTTTCCCTCTACGATTTCTGCTGCGAGAATTTTGAGGCGCACGCCGTTATGCTCACAAAAAGCCCCCGGGAACGGATTAAGGCCGCGGATAAGGCGGTCAAGCTCGATAGCGGAACGGCGCCAGTCAATGGCAGCTTCGGCTTTCAGAATTTTCTCGGCATATGTCACACCGTCTTTGGCTTGCGGCACAGCAACCAGGTCAACATCCCCAAGGCGCGCCAGAGTTGAGAGCATCAAATCTGCACCAACAACCGCCAGTTCATCATGCAGGGAGCCCGCTGTCGTCGTCGCGGTAATCGGCACCCGCGTTTCGCTCAACACATCACCGGTATCCAAACCTTCGGCCATCTGCATGACGGCGACACCGGTCTCACTGTCTCCGGCCATAATCGCCCGCTGGATCGGCGCCGCACCGCGCCAGCGCGGCAACAACGACGCATGCAGGTTGAGGCAACCGAACTTCGGGGTCTCCAAAACCGGCTTCGGCAGGATCAGACCATAAGCCACAACGACCGCCACATCCAGATTTAAGGCCGCAAATTCCTGCTGGATATCCTCGGGTTTAAGGCTTTGCGGGGTGCGAACCTCTATCCCCGCGGCTTCGGCATGTTTCTGAACTGCCGACGGCGTCAGTTTCTTGCCGCGGCCGGCCGGCCGAGGTGGCTGGGAATAGATGCAAACGACGTCATGACCCGCCGCCATCAGCCGGTCCAGTACATGGGCAGAAAATTCCGGCGTTCCCATGAATGCAAGCCGTAATCTGCCCATGGCGTGTTCCTTCAGCTTGCGAGCTTTTTAAGCTTGAGGAGCTTGCGCAGGATCATATTCCGCTTCAATGCCGAGATATGGTCAACAAAAAGAATACCATCCAGGTGATCAATTTCATGCTGGATACAGGTCGACAGCAAGCCTTCAGCTCGCAATTTCTGCCGCTTTCCATCGACATCCAGAAAATTCACGTCAATTTCTGCCGGGCGCACAACGTCAGCATAATGCTCCGGCAGCGACAGGCATCCCTCTTCATATGTCTCGTCATGATCTGACACCCAGGTGATCTCAGGGTTGATCAGGGTCATCGGCGCTGGCATCTCGTCGCGGTCCTTACCGACAATGTCCAGTACCAGAAGCCGCTTCGGCACACCGACTTGAATGGCGGCGAGGCCAATTCCCGGCGCGTCATACATGGTTTCAAGCATGTTATCCACCAGTTTGCGGATATCCGCCGTTACCTCCTCCACAGGTCTGGAAATGGCTTTCAGCAGCGGGTCCGGCGCGGTATATATCGGCAAAAGGGCCATGGTCTTCCGAAGTCGTTCAAGTTACAATAAGTTAAGGTCTACGTATTACGCCACCCCCCGTTCGTCAAGAGTCTTGGCGTTTTCGTGCCCGTCATATTTGGAGAATTTTATGGATATCGCCGTCGTTATTGGCATCGGGCTTATTATTGTCGCCGCTGTGCTGTTTTTGCTTTTTAAAACGCAGAAATCGGAAAAGATGATCGCGTCGGCCTCAACCAATAGCGAAAATCTCGCCCGCCTAACGGAAACCCTGCTGCAACAACAGGCGCAACTGGAAGGGCAGCTCAAACAAATGTCGACGGATGGTGCCGCCAGCCGGGCGGAGATCAACAAGACACTTGCTGAGCGCCTCGATAACGTTTCCAAACGGCTCGGGGACAGCCTTGCCCAGTCCACGGAGAAAACCGGCAAAAGCCTGAGCGATCTGCAAACCCGGCTAGCGATCATCGACAAGGCCCAGAGTAACTTGACCGATCTCTCCAACCAAGTCGTTGGCTTGCAGGATATTCTTGCCAACAAACAGGCCCGCGGCGCGTTTGGTGAGCTTCAGCTCAATGATCTGGTGAAATCGGCGCTACCACCATCAGCTTATGAATTTCAGGTGACCCTGAGCAATGGCCGCCGCGCCGACTGCCTGATCAAGCTTCCCAATCCGCCGGGGTCCATCGTCGTCGATGCCAAATTCCCGCTGGAAAGTTTTCACCTGCTGCGCGCCGCTGAAACAGACAGCGATAAAACGGTCGCAACCCGCGCCTTCACCACGGCCATGAATAAGCATATTAAAGATATTGCGACGAAATATATTCTGGATGGAGAAACGGCCGAATCAGCGTTGCTGTTCCTTCCCTCCGAAGCTGTATATGCCGAACTTCACGCCAATTTCCCCGGCGTTTTAGAAAAATCCTATCAGGCGCGGGTCTGGATTGTCTCCCCTACCACCTTGATGGCGACGTTGAATACGGTGCGGGCCGTGCTGAAAGACAGCCAGATGCGTGAACAGGCCGGTGTTATCCAGAAAGAAGTAGGTATCCTTTTGAAAGATATTGGACGGTTGGAAAGCCGCGTTGAAAATCTGGGGCGGCATTTTACGCAAGCGACAAAAGATGTTCAGGAGATTGAAACCTCCAGCCGCAAAATAACCAGCCGCGCGGAGAAAATCGAAGATTTGCAGATGGGCGAAAATGACCCCGACACTATTCTCACCGACCCCATAGAAACAACGAAGCAGATTGACCGCTCTGCCTAGGGCTTAGGATCAGGACCCTAACTCATAGCCCGGCGGGATTTAAGGGCCGTCGACAGGGTGCCGTCGTCTAGATAATCCAGCTCTCCGCCAACCGGTACGCCATGGGCAAGACGGGTGATGGAGGCGCCGCTCTCACTGAGGCGATCCGAAAGATAATGGGCCGTTGTCTGCCCGTCGACGGTCGCATTGAGCGCCAAGATCACCTCTTTAATCCCGGCATTTGCGACCCGATGGATCAGCGGCTCGACATTTAGCTCATCAGGCCCGATCCCGTCCAATGCCGACAACGTGCCGCCCAACACATGATATTGGCCGTTAAACGCCGCCGAACGCTCCAACGCCCATAAATCGGCGACATCCTCGACCACGCAGAGTGTCTTTTTATCCCGCTTCGCATCCTGACAGAGCGCGCAAGGATCTGTCGTATCGAGATTACCGCAAGTACTGCAGACCTTCACATTTTCTGCAGCGTCAGCCATGGCGTCACTCAAGGGTGTCA
>NVRR01000122.1 GCA_002732675.1 Sneathiella sp.
TTCGGATCGGCGGTGGCGGAATGGCTTGAAAACAACCCGGAGGCAGGCCTTCCCTTGCTTCAGGAGATGAATAAAAACTGGCCGTTTTTTCAAACACAGCTATCGAATATGGACATGGTTCTGGCCAAAACAAACATTGCCATCGCTTCCAGATATGCCGAACTTGTGGATGATGTGAACCTGAGGCAGATGATTTTCGGTCGCATCAAGGCCGAGCGGCAAAGCTCTATCGATAGTTTGCTGGCGATTTCCGGACAAACACAATTGCTGGAGGCCAATCCATTGCTGGAACGGTCCATTCATAACCGGTTCGCCTATCTCGACCCGCTCAATCACATTCAGGTCGAACTCCTCAAGCAAAGCCGCCATGAGCAACAGCAACCCGACAAGCTCCTGCGCGGCGTCCATATCGCCATAAATGGTATCGCTGCGGGGCTCAGGAATAGTGGCTAGGGAGCTGGCAAGCTCTCAATTTAGAAAAAACGCGCTAACGCGCTGGCAATCAAATCGTAAAGGTTGTAAATACAGTATTAATGTATGTTGAGGCGCGGCGATGTGTCGCCTGTATTCAGTTTTAAGAAGGAAATTTCCATGAAAGCATTTTTTAAAATCGCATTGTTTTCGGCATTTGTGATTTTCGTGAGCGGCTGTGAGTTCAAATTGGCGCCGCTTTATGATGCCAGTATGGTTCCGATCCCTGTCAAGATGCAGGAGGCGCCGCTTTCTGAAATTGCGGAAATTATAAATAAGGCAGGTATCCGACGCGGATGGGCCATGGAAGATGACGGCATTGGCAAGATTACGGCGACGTTGAACGAGCGAGGACACAAGGCCGTTGCAGATATTCTTTATTCCCAAACCAACTATTCCATCATTTATGATAGCAGCGTCAATCTTAATTATAACGGCACGAAAATACACCGGAACTATAACCGCTGGGTCAAAAACCTGGAAAAGGATATCAACAAGGGCCTGAATATTGCGGCCTTGTCGAAATAATAGAAAGCATGTGCCTTCATGGATGATGGCGTCTCTTTTTCGCTAGAGAGTTGGGCGGCATGGGCGCCCGGGTTGTCCGATAGCGTCTCATGGCAGCAATGGGCGGAGACGGAGCGAGATATTCCGGCCCATGAAGAGCTGCCGGATGTCAGTGACCTTCCTGCCGGATTGCGCCGGCGTCTCTCCCGCCTCGGCAAGATGACATTGCGGGTCGCGCTGGATGCGGGGCAGGCGGAGAGGGCCCGCATTGTCTTCTCCTCGCGCAATGGCAATGTGACCGAAATGCTGAAACTACTGCAGACACTGGCCGCGGGCGACCCCATCTCGCCGACGGGCTTCGGCATGGCGGTGCATAACTCCCTCGCCGGTATGCTGTCGATTGTGACGAAAAACACCCAGTCACAAACGGCAATCGCGGCAGGCAATGAAAGCCTTTGCATGGGGATGATGGAAGCGCTCAGCTTGCTGCGCGAAGACCCGAACGAGCCGGTTCTACTGATACATTGTGATGAGAATTTGCCGGACTTCTATCAGCCTTTTCAGGATACGGATGTCCCGGTCTGTGCGCTTGCAATGGTCCTGTCTGTACCGAATGCAGCCCGAAAAAGCTTGTCTTTTAGGTTTTCCGGGCACTCTACCAAGGTAGGGGCAGGAGATCCCTTAAAGAGTTTTTTACGCTTTCTGGCGACATCCAGCTCCGAATGGTCCTGGACGGGAAGCCAGGGAAACTGGCAATGTGAGCGACATGCGTGACCGGATGAATTATTATTGGCGACTGGCCGGAACGGGCCTCGCGTTCAGCGGCTTTGGCATTGGCGGCCTGCTGATGACGGTCATCGTCTTCCCGATTATTGCGGCGGTAACGCCGAACGACGCACAACGCGTGCGCCGGGTCCGCAAGGTCATCTATTATTCATTCCGGTTCTTCGTCAGTATGTTGCGTATTGGCGGCATCATTAATTCCCGTTTTCATGAAACCGAGCGCCTTAAAAACTGCCATGGTGGCCTGATTATTGCCAATCATCCGTCGTTGCTGGATACCGTCTTTCTGATGTCGCGGATGCCGGACGTCCAATGCATCATAAAAAAGGAACTTTGGGAGAATAAATTTCTCGGCGGTGTCATGCGGGCCGCGGGCTATATCCGCAATGATGGTGATGCTGAAACCATGTTGGAGCAATGCCGTGTGACGTTGGCGCAGGGGCAGAATATTCTGGTGTTTCCCGAAGGAACCCGCACCGTTCCTGGTCAGGCAATCAAATTCCAGCGCGGATTTGCCAATATCGCCACGCATTTCGACGCGCCGATCCAGCTGGTTACCATTAAATGCGAGCCGTCAACCTTAACGAAAGGAAGTCCATGGTATGCTATCCCCTCGCGGCAGGCCCGATTTGACATCTCTTTTGATGAATTGCTGGACATGAACGGCTATCTGCGGCATGAACCAAGATCATTGAAGGTCCGTAAATTGACTCGCCAACTAGAACAATATTACGTCGGAAAGCTATGCAATGAGTGAGCAGGAACTGGAATTAAAGAAACTGGTGATTGAGACCCTCAATCTGGAGGATATTACCCCTGCTGAAATTGATTCAGAGGAAATGCTGTTCGGTGACGGCTTGGGGCTCGATTCTATTGATGCGCTGGAACTCGGTGTGGAAATCCAGAAGGCCTATGGTATCAAAATGAATGCCCAGAATGAGGATATCAAGGCGCATTTCGCCTCTATCCGCTCTCTCGCGAACTTCATTTCATCCGAAAGGCAGGAGAAGCGAGCATTATGACCCGGGATGATGTGTATAAGCAGCTGAGTGTCTATCTGGTGGATCTTTTTGAGGTTCCCCCGCAAGATATCTCGCCCGAAGCGCTGCTCTATGAAGATCTGGATATGGACAGCATTGATGCGATTGATCTGGTCGTCAAGCTCCAGGATCTGACCAACAAGAAGATCCCCCCCGAAGAGTTTAAAACCGTGCGGACGGTTGATGATGTAGTGGATCGGGTTTATGCCCTCGTGGCCAAATAGACGGACAATTCTGGACGTTGCCGTTGTCCTTGTCAGCCTGTCTTACCCGTTTCTTGTCTATTTTGGATTGATGCAGTTTTCACCGGCCGTTGTCGGCGTTGCGCTGCTCGGGCTGTTGGCCGTGCGGCTGTTGCTCAGCCGGAACCGTGGCAGACGAAAATCAGAAACCGGACTGTTCATTTTTGTGCTGGTCGTTATGGCTATGTTGATGCTGGTGGACGAGCTTCTGGCCATCAAGGCGTATCCAGTAATGGTCAGCCTTGCCATGGCGGCATTATTTGGCTACTCGCTGTTTTACCCGCCGAGTATTATCGAGCGTATTGCCCGGCTTCGTGAACCCGATCTTGACGCGCACGGCGTTCGCTATACGCGCAATGTGACTCTGGCCTGGGTTCTGTTTTTCGTTAGCAATGCCAGCATTTCTAGCTGGACGGCACTTTATGCAACGCTTGAAGTCTGGACGCTATATAACGGTTTTATTTCTTATATTCTGGTAGGTGTGATGTTCACTGTTGAATTTGTCATCCGCAGGATCGTAAAACAGCGCAAAGTGAGTGAGCCATGACATTCTATCCCTTGTCCGCATTGATGACGTCAGATAGGCCCGATACGGCCCTGGTTGCCATTGTCCGCGGGGAGCCAAAGGACTTTGGGGAGTTTCGCCGTGACGTCATTGCGACGGTTCACAAAATAAAGGCGCGGCGGGCCTTGAAAGTAGTGCTGGCGACCAACGACAGCTACGCCTACTGCGTCGGACTTCTGGCCGCCCTTCATAGCGGTTGCCGGGTTACGGTTCCGCCGAACGCCCAAGCCGGAACCCTGGGCGACTATGTTTCCCGCGAAAACCCGCTTTTGACAGATCAAGGACCGGAGAAAATTCGCAACCAGATTGAAATTGGCGGGCGGATTGACGTTGATTTCGACTTCGCGGTCCTGACCCCGGAGCGGGCCTTTCTGGACTTTTACACCTCTGGCTCGACCGGGACACCGAAGCGCATTCCCAAGCGATTGTCGCAAATCGAAAATGAAATTACCGTTTTGCAGCAGACCTGGGCGGAGACATTGCAAGGCGCGCCAGCCCTCGGGACGGTGTCGCACCAACATATATTTGGATTATACTTCAAAGCCTTATGGCCACTTTCGGCGGGAAGGGCTTTCTATGCGGAGACGTTTGAAATCTGGGAGGAATTGCTGGCGGTGGCGCCGCCCGCGAGCTGCTTCGTGTCCAGCCCGGCGCATCTGTCGCGTATTCCGCCCTTTGATCCGCTGACGCCGGGCACCGGTCCGTGCATGATATTTTCCGCCGGCGGCCCCTTGTCAAACGCCGCCGCACTCGATGCCGCGCGCCTATTCGGGCCGCTGCCAATGGAAATTTTTGGCAGCACTGAAACCGGGGGTGTTGCCCATCGCCAGCAACAGACACCGGCCACGCCCTTCACCCCTCTCGCTGGCATGGAAACCCGATCCGATGAGGCGGGCTTGCTGTCGGTGAAATCGAATTATACGGATGATGAGGACTGGGCCGAAACCAATGATATCGCCCAGTGGTTTGAGGATGGACGGTTCTTGCTGACCGGTCGCTCTGATCAATTTGTAAAAATCGAAGGCAAGCGCGTCTCCCTTGTCCAGGTGGAAAAATATCTTGGCCAATCCGAGTTAGTGCAGGAGGCGGCTGTTATTGTTCTGGAGGACGATCGCGGATCGTTGGCCGCGGTAGTTGAATTGACACCGCCAGGATGGCAGGAGCATGAGATACAGGGGGCGTTTCGTCTTAACCGGCATTTACGAGAGATTCTGCATGACCATCTTGAGCATGCGGCGATGCCCCGGCGCTGGCGTTTTGTCACCAAATTGCCGGTTAATGCCCAGGGAAAACGTGATCGGACGGCGCTGCATGATTTGTTTGACTGAGATTGGCTTGCTATGATGTCAGCTATGGATGAAAAACCAACCCAAAAATGGGCGGAAAGCCGGACGGAACCTGAAATCCTCCGCGAAACCCGCTCAGAAGGCCCGGATGGCCCGGTGATCGAGCTGCAACTCCGTGCGTCCGAAGACTTATTTCAGTTTCAGGGGCATTTCCCGGGCGAGCCGATTTTACCGGGCGTGGCGCAGCTGGATTGGGTGGCACGATTGTCGGCACGGTATTTAGGCTGTGGCGATCACATCGGAAAGCTCGGTCAGCTCAAATTTTCCAAGCTGATTACTGCAGGCGAGGAACTGACCCTTCGTCTCGCCTATGATACTAAGAAGAACCGGATTTCCTTCAGTTATCGTGACGGCACGGAAATCTGCTCATCGGGTTATCTAGTACTGGCGAGGGAATGAGTTTCACCCTCTGTGCCATCGTGCCGAGCCATAACCATTATCTTCATATCGTGCCGGTTATCGCCGCCATTCGCGCCCGCAAAGTTCCTGTTTTTATTATTGATGATGGCAGCGCCGAGCCCGCGAAATCGGCTCTGGCCGCATTGCATGACCCTGAGCACGATATCATCGTCCATCGGATTAATGACAACGGCGGTAAGGGCCGCGCTGTTATTCAGGGCTTTCGTCTGGCCATTGCAGCGGGATATAGTCATGCGTTGCAGGTCGATGCCGATGGCCAGCATGATACCGGTGCGTTACCGGCGCTGATCGCCGCAGCGACTGAAAACCCGTCGGCGCTGGTCAGCGGCCAGCCGATTTATGACGAGAGCATTCCAACGTCGCGCAAACTTGCCCGTTGGCTCACCCATATCTGGGTATGGATCGAGACATTGTCGATGCAAATTACCGACAGTATGTGTGGCTACCGGCTGTATCCGCTGGCACCGGCGCTCGCCGTCGCAGAGCAGGAGCGGGTCGGGTCTCATATGGATTTTGACACCGAGATCATGGTGCGTATGAGCTGGCGGGGGACGCCGGTGATCATGATCCCGGTCAAGGTCACTTACCCTGCCGACAATATCTCCAACTTCCGGCTGGTTGCCGATAACTGGCGGATCACAAAGATGCATACGCGGCTGGTTTTTGGCATGGTGACGCGGTTGCCGCGGGTTATCCGCAATCGTCCCCGGAAACAACAAACCCCACAGCATTGGGCCACACTGACGGAGCGCGGCGCTGCCTGGGGTCTTCGTCTGGTTTTCGGCCTCTACCGGCTGTTCGGGCGCCGTCTCAGCTGGTATGCCCTGCAGCCCGTCCTATTGTATTTCTTTGTGACCGGCGGCGTACAGCGCCGGGCTATTCAGGATTACTGGCGGCACCTCTATCGCGCGCGCGGCGGCCAGCAGGAGCCAACCCTCTGGCAGTTATGGCTGCATTTTCGGTCTTTCGGTCGCATGGCCCTTGATAAAGTCGCGGCCTGGCTTGGTGATATCAAGGTCGCAGATCTCACGTCCGATAATATGGCAGAGCTCGACCGGGTCGCCAATGCCGATACCGGCGTTGTAGTTTTCACGTCGCACCTGGGGAATGTCGAGGTACTGCGGGCGTTATCGGGCAAGCGCGGTGCCAACAGAATTACTGTTTTTGCCCATACCAAAAATGCCGTGCGATTTACCCAGATGCTTGCCGATTATAATCCGGCCTCGGCGGTGGATGTGATGGAGGTCGAGGATATCGGTCCGGCAACCCTGATTGAGCTACAAAACCGGCTGCAAAAGGGCGACTGGATCGTCATCGCCGGGGACAGGATCCCGGTATCCGGCGCAAAACGCATAACACATGTTTCGTTTCTGGGGGAATTAGCGCCGTTTTCCGAAGGGCCGGTGATCATTGCAAGTTTGCTGAAATGCCCGGTCTATGTGATGAACTGCGTCCGCGAGGCGACGGGATTTCGCATCTTTTTTGCACAAATGGCAGACCGTATAATACTGCCCCGCAAAAATCGCGCGGCCGCCCTTCAAGCCTATGTCGATCAATATGCAAAGACCCTGGAGGAAATCTGTAAAAAATATCCCGATCAATGGTATAATTTTTTCGACTTCTGGGCAGAGCCAAAAAATTCGGGTTCAGATGAATAATAATATAATGAGAATATAATGTTATCAGAAGAAATTATTGTAAAATCTCAGTTCTATGACCTGGACCCCATGGGAATTGTCTGGCACGGCAATTACCCCCGCTTCTTCGAGCAGGCGCGCTGCGCACTTCTCGACAGGATCGGCTATAACTATCAGCAAATGAGGGAGAGCGGCTACGAATGGCCGATCGTCGATATGCGGATCAAATATGTCCGCTCTATCCGATTTCCGCAAACGGTCAGGATCACAGCGACTTTGGCCGAATATGAAAACCGCCTAAAGATCAGTTACCTTATACAGGACAATGAAAGTCTGGAGAAACTGACCAAGGGATTTACAGTTCAAGTTGCGGTTGATAGAAGCAGTGAAGAAATGTTGTTTCAGTCCCCGGATATTTTCATCCAGAAAGTTGAAAGCCTGCTGTGCGCATAACGATTGCCGTGATGATGTTGATTTTGGGCCTGTGCACGTCGATGACGGCGAGGGCGGAGCCGCAGAAACTGGCCGCGGGCGAGGGCCTGCAGGGGCGCTTTGAGCAAGTGCGGCATTTGACCGGATTCGAACAGCCAATCCGCTCGACAGGGGTATTTTACCTGCTGCCCGGGATCGAGCTTATCTGGCAGACGGAAACCCCGTTTCGCACCCGGACAATACTTGACGATTTTGGCGTGCGGCAGGATGTGAAGGGGCGCCAGGTCACACAGATTGAGCTAAGCCGGTTTCCGGGATTGAAAGTCCTGCGCGACGCCCTGGAAGATTCGCTGAGCGGCAACTGGCAGCAACTGGAGGCTCTTTCCGGTCATAAATTACAGAAAAATGGTGATAAATGGCTGTTGCAAATGGCGCCGCAACCCGGTGGTCCGTCACTTCCCTTCCAACAGGTGAATTTTCAAATTGGCCGCTATCTTGAGACAGTCGAGATCGTGAAGGAGGGCGGCGATAAGGATGTCATCACTTTCTTCGATCAAAAGCAGGCGCCCATCGCGCAAATCCGCCAGTCGGCCGATGATAATGGTGGACCAGCCCAGTGAAACGTACGGGATTTCTTATCTATCTGGCGGCGATAATTTGTGCAGTTGTCGTTATTGGGGTGCGCTTCTCTGATGGCTTCCCGCTGGAAACGAATATCCTGGCGCTGCTGCCGGAGACGGAAGAAGCGGACTGGGTACAGCGCGCCGACGCCGCACATAAGGCTCGCGGCGCTGACCAGCTGGTGGCATTGGTGGCGCATCCGGATTTTAAAGTCGCACGTAAAGCCGCGGGTCAACTTGAGGCCGCACTGGACCAGGCGGACATTATCGACAGCGAGACCGGTTTATCGGACGGCGATGAATTTATGGCACTTGGCGAAATTTTGTTTCCCTTCCGCGCTGGATTGCTGAGCGACGCCGACCGGCGCGCACTGGCATCAGGCGAGGGGAAGGAGATTGCCGATCGGGCACTGGCGCAAATTCTCTCTCCGGTTTCTATTGCCGATGCCGATCTGATCCGCGCTGATCCGTTGCTCCTGTTCCCGAATTTCCTCGCCAGCAAGCAAAACGGAGCGCCGCGCCTGCAAACAAGGGAGGGGGTTTTGGCGCTGGAAGACGGCGGTAAATGGTATGTACTTGTCAATGGCAAGCTGAGTGGTGCGCCGTTCGATCAGTCTTTTCAGGCCCGGACCCGCCATGTTTTTGATCGCATGGAAGCTGAGTTTCTGGCTGAAAATGAACAAATCGAAATACTCAAAACCGGCGCCGTATTCTATGGCGAAGAAGCCTATCGGCAGGCGGAACGCGAGGCGAGCCTGATCGGCGGG
>NVRR01000123.1 GCA_002732675.1 Sneathiella sp.
ATATCTGCACCTTTGCTGCCCGGGCAAAAAAACGGCGCGCCGGGCCGGGGAAGATTCTAACTCCCGATCCGATAGAATTCTTAGGCTAATATATTATCCAGCTCAACTTCCACTAATAATTAGCCGTAGAGTATATCTGAAATAACATCTCACCTATTAAAAGCTTGTCACTAATAAGTGTACTTACAAGCAGAATATGCTTAAGTTTTTAACCAGATTATCGTCGAAAAACCTCATAGGATGCTTCCCGGATAACATGTCCAATAAAGTCGAAAAATTTCTTGTTCGGGAACTCCGCGACAAACCGTTAAAAAAATTCTTTAGCAGTACCAAGGGGCTGAAGGTACTCAGTAAGTCACTTCCTGAACGTCTTGCCTGCGTCACCATTCGCGAACACGATCATATGATTATTTGTGACCCACGAGATCTGGTGGGCAGGTCGATTGTTCTACACGGAGATTGGGGACGTACTGAAACAGAAAAAGTTATGTCCTTTATAGAAAAGCAGGGTTTACTTAGTGGTAGTGGCGTTGCGATGGATTTGGGAGCTAATATTGGCACGCAGACAATCTATCTGTATCTGACGGGTAAATTCAGCAAACTGATTGCTGTGGAAGCCGCCCCCAAGAATTACGAACTGCTAGAGGCGAATATCCGAATCAACGGGTGGAGCAATGAGATCACACCACTTCACGCTGCAGTCTACACAAAAGACGGCCTCATTGACCTCAATCTCAAGGAAAAGGATGTCAGCGGTGGTCATTCCCTGCTCGCGCTGCCTGGAAGCACGAGTACGGTTGCGGTAAAGGCCATTACTGTCGCGAGCATAATTCGAGACGAAAAAGTCGAACCGGATCAGGTAGAATTCATCTGGATGGATATTGAAGGGTTTGATTTTGAGATACTGCAGGAAATCAGAAAAACCTTTGGCAACAGATTGCCGGTCTTTTTCGAGTTTTCACCATATTTCATGGGCGAAAGTAAAACACAAAATTTTATCAGTTTTTTAAAATCTAACTACACTCATATATTCAGTTTTCAAAACACGAACGAAAATCCGGAACGTCTAGTCAACCTGGAACCAATTGCAAATACCAATCAAACGGATTTACTCGTTTTTAATCGTTAACCGGTGTATTATCCTAAAAGAAGTTATATATCTGGTGTTTCCTTAAATTCTGCACAGCAGCTTCAATGTGCCGTTGTAACCTACCTAGTACATCACAGAACTCAAAGCGCCGTCAGAAAAACGGGCGAAATTGGCACACCCAACCGGGCTAACTTCGAACATCCTCCTCGAAATATTGGAAGAACGGCCGCAAGCATTATAGCTTCTATACATAATATAATTCGAGCAGTATAAAAATTATAGAATACGATAATACACCCTACCGACAATATCGGATGCTCACGCTTAGGGTGCGGGAAGTCCGTGTCAATGCCATGTATCCATGCTTCGGGAACAGAGCATTTTGCCCGGATAAAGCGGTCTGCATTTAATCAACGGCCCAAATCTAATCAATGATCATGGGCATGTCAGGATCGGCCGCCCATTCTAGCAAGGAGCCATCGTAGAGGGAGAGGTTGTCATAGCCGAGCAGGCGCAAGGCAAAAAAGGTAGTGCAGGCGGCGATGCCGCCGCCGCAATAGGTAATCAACTGATCAGCCTCCTCGATACCAGTAGCCGTGACAATAGCGGCGAGTTCATTAACCGGGCGAAAGGCACCGGTTTCCAGGTTCATCATAGTTGCCGACGGCAGGCTGAGGCTGCCAGGAATACGGCCTGGACGGCCAAAACCTTGCCCCCGTCCGGCGTATTGCTCGAACGATAAAGCATTCAGTAGTATGGTTTTTTCTTCCTTAAGGCTGGCCGCGATTTTCGCTTTTCTGGCGACCCAATTGAGCTTGGGGACATTGGAATATAAGGACGGCTCAAAGGTTTCCGGTCCGGCTGCTAAAGGGCGATCCTCCGCGACCCACTGGGAGAAATTAGCATTCAATAACCGAACATCCGCTCCGGCGACAGCCAGCACCCACCAGCAGCGATGGGTCGCCCAATGGACCTGATTGCCATAGAGCACAATTGTATCAGTATTGCGAATGCCCAAGTCGGCAAGGCGTTGCCAAACTGTCTCTGGGGCGGGAAGGGCGAAGGGAAACGGCCCGCCTGAATCTGATAGATCGTCGATCATATGCAAGTAAGCGGCACCAGGAATATGGGACTCTAGGTACTGCCTCTGGCGGGAGACGTAGTCGGAGGGCCCAGGCGGCTGGGGGATAATATCAACGCTGGTGTCAATAATCCGGACCGTTGAATCATCAAGGCGGGCCTGAAGCCAATCGGGCTCAACGAGTAATTCATACCTTGGAGACCGTTGGTTCATAAATATGACTTCTATTTTGAATGCCTAAATGCCTGATGCTGATCTAGAAAATATCAAAAGATGTGACTATGGTCAAATAGCAAAATTTTGGCGCCCCTAGAGAGAGAAAGTTTGAACTCTCTGTTTGAGGAATTAGCCGATTGGGAACATCAACTCAAACATTCAGGAATTGATCTTTCCAACGAGCTTGGAGGGCCGGAATTATGAGCTCAGTTCTCCGTCCTCAATTCATGGAAACCGCTGCAAAACCGAAAAAGAAACGTCTATCACCCTTATCTTTACGGCTAAGCGATGCAGAACGGGAACAGCTTCATCTTGACGCTGGATCACTAGCAATAAATGCTTATATCCGCAAAAAATTGTTTGGGGATAATGCAAGACTTATAAGATCTCGCCGTCACAAGCAGCGCCGCCCTTCTATGGACCACGAGAAAATTGCCAAACTTCTCGGCATGTTGGGCCAATCGAAGCTTGGCCCAAGCCTGATCGCCATCGCCATGGCGGCTGAAACAGGCTCCTTGCCAGTGACACCAGAGCTCTCAGAGGAATTGCATCAAGCCTGTCACGATATGCGTAAGATACGAACTACTCTGATTTCTGCTCTCGGTATTAAATTGGAGGAACGCCCATGATCCTCAAAGGTAATCAGCGGGGTGGGGCTAAGAATTTGGCTTTGCATCTGCTGAAAGAAGAAAACGAGCATATCGAAGTTCACGAGATGAGAGGATTTATCTCTAATGATCTGCTCGGCGCTCTTAACGAAGCCTATGCGGTGAGCAGAGGAACGAAATGCACCAAGTTCCTCTATTCCCTATCGCTTAACCCACCCCCCACTGAAACTGTCTCCGTAGCCGAGTTTGAAGCGGCTATTGGAAAGGCCGAAGAGCAACTCGGCCTTTCCAATCAACCCCGCGCCATCGTCTTTCATGAAAAAGAAGGCAGACGGCATGCCCATGCGGTTTGGAGCCGTATTGATGTTGAAAACATGAAAGCCATACAAATGTCTTTCGATCACACAAAGCTCAAATCTCTCTCCAGAGACCTATTTCTGGAACATGGCTGGAAAATGCCACGAGGTCTGGTCAACAGCGAAGAACGCAACACCAAGAACTTTACCCATGCTGAATGGCAACAAGCCAAACGGATTGATAAAGACCCTAAAGAGATAAGTACCGCCATCCAGGATGCTTGGGCCATCTCAGATTCAAAGGCCGCCTTCACACATGCCCTGGAAGAACGGGGCTATACCCTTGCCAGAGGAGACAGACGCGGCTTTGTAGCTGTTGATATTCATGGAGAAATCTACTCCATCCCCAAAAAGGCAAATGTTAAAACAAAACTGGTCAGAGAAAGGCTGGGCGATGAGAAAGACCTGCCCAGTGTCACGGAAGCCAAACACAGTATCGCCAATAACATGCTCCCAACTTTACAGCGCTTCAAAGAAGACGTAAGGGCAAAAGCGTTACATCAAAAAAACAACCTGCTCTCAGAGCGAGATCAACTGATCGAAAGACAAAGAGAAGAACGCCAAGCCTTTCTCAACAAGCAAGAAAAGCAGCAACGACAAGAAGCACTGAGAAGACAGTCGAGATTTCGACCCGGCGTTAAAGGCATCTGGGATCGCGTACGTGGTGAACATAAGCGCATCCAGCAACTGAACGAGCAAGAAGCAAAGCAGGCACTGGAACAGGATCAAAGAGCAAAAGATCAGTTCATTGCCAACCATCTCGTTCAACGGCGAATGATTCAACACCGTGCCAGTGTACTAAAACAGCAATTCCACGAGCAAAAACGAGAGCTACGATCTGATATCATACAGTTCAGTGAGATGCGGCAATCCAGCCTTGAAGCCCGGCGGGAGGAATTCAAGCGCACCAGAAATGACGGGGATAAACAGCATCGGAGCCGTAATCGAGGACCATCAATCGAACGGTAGGTTAGCAATTTAAATCCACTTTGCGAGCATGTTCCCCGTCAAGATTTTTAGGGTCAAATGTAACGCATTATATTTATTTTTCGACATTTATTATAAATTATTGCCATTTTTCGATTTTAGTAATTGTTTTTCGACAAAGTTTGATGGTATTATATTTCGATACTAATAAGAATTTAGATGCAATTTTCGACATAAGTGAGAGTTTTTCGATATATGACATTCAATATAGTAGCGCCAACATATTTTCAAAATGAGCTCCTGCCAGAGAATACAACGCTTGTTGGTTGGGCGGCGCTAGTTCACGGATTCACTGTTGCGGCCCCAGTCCGTCAGATGAGTTGTGTTTCGAAAAAACATATAAGTGGCTCACAAAGGTTAACAGATAAATGGACTGTTTTCGATAAGCGGTACGCCCCAGGAGAACAACCGATTGATCATATTATTTTTGCGCTAAAGCATGAAAACATAGACTTACTAATACTAAAGCGCACTTTTGAAAAAATACAGCCTGCAGATATAGAAGAATACGTAAAAGCGACACCCACCGGGGCAATTGCACGACGTATATGGTTTTTCTACGAATTTCTGATGGGAAGAAACCTTGATCTGGCAGACGCTCCCAAAGTTGGTGCCATTGATGCCATCAACCCGGAAGCCTATATTACAAGCACTTCTAAGCTGTCGCAGCGTCATCGTGTAAGAGATAATTTGCTTGGAGGGCCTGACTTCTGTCCCATCATCCAACGAACGGACAAGTTGCAATCATTTATTGATTTAGACTTGGCAAATAAAGCAGAAAAAATCATTGGTCGCACAAGCGGGCACCTTATCTCACGTGCAGCTAGCTTTATGCTATTAGCAGATAGCCGTGCGAGTTTTGCCATCGAAGGCGAACGCCCTCCGCGCAATCGCTTGGAACGATGGGGGCAAGCCGTATTACAAGCAGGTAAGAAACCTCTCAATCAAACTGAAATCTACCGCCTGCACGGCATATTACTTGGCGATGATCGGTTTACAAAAGTTGGTTATAGAGAAGACGGCGTATTTTTGGGGGAGCGTGATCATAGCCAAGATCCGATCCCTGAATTCATTGGCGCGCGGCAAGATGACGTTCCTCAATTGATGACGGGTCTGAATATTTGTAATAATAAAATGCGCCCTCAAGACATCGACCCTGTTATACAAGCGGCGATTATCGCATTTGGATTTGTTTATATTCATCCACTCGAGGATGGAAATGGGCGACTACATCGATGCCTTATCCATCATGTGTTGGCAGAACGCAAATTCTCACCCTCTGGAATGGTATTCCCCGTATCGAATGTAATGTTAGAGCGGATTGCAGACTATCAGAAAGTCCTACAAAACCATTCAAGCCCTCTTATGCCCTTCATAGAATGGCAGCCAACACCGGATCATAATGTTGAAGTAGCAAATGATACGGCAGACCTCTATCGTTACTTTGATGCGACTGAAACGGCTGAATTTCTATATGAATGCGTTCGAACCACAGTCGAAATTGATCTGCCACGCGAGATTGCTTATCTGACTGCTCACGATGAGGCAGAAAAAAACATCATGGAATATGTAGAAATGCCAAATAGGCTGGCTCAAAACTTAATTATGTTTGTGCGTCAAAATGACGGAAGCATACCAAAAAAACGTAGAGAAAAAGAATTTGTCGCTCTTGAGCAAGAAGAAGTCAGCGGCATCGAAAAAATCATCAAGGATGCATATCGGGAATATGATGAAGCTGGTTTCACTGACTAAACACCTTTGACCCTAACAATTTCATTGGGAATGTTTTCTGAAACCATCCAGTTAATCCATGACATTTGAGATTCTCTTACCTTCTCTCTGGTTTTCTTAACCTCAACCATTTTTAAAATCTCACTGTTCCAAACAACAAAATCAGAGACGCCAGATCTATTTTCATTAGGGTTTTGAGCTATGCGATAAATAATATTTCGGAATAAATTGATATCTATTCGATCTAAGAATAACTGCACAATGTCGGCTTCAATATACTCAACAAGATTTTGATCACCGTTATAAATCAATCTAGTCCAGTGTTCTTGATACCTCTTAATCTGACGGTTAACATAGGGCCGCAGTTCTTGCTGGGATATAAATTCGTATTTCCTATCTATTGCAACTTTCCTATTCAAATAGAAATCTGCTCCTCTAAACAGGTCATGCGGAATGTCGTTACCCTCGCTGGGGTTACTCATTCCTTCAAAGATTTCCTCCCAAAAACATAGGCAAAACATGGCCTGCCAAAAAGACACTTCTGCTCGCATGACATTCCACCCATTTTGCTCCATGTAGTCTTTATAAGCATCTTCTGTTGAGCATTTATCTCCACTAGAATTAATAAAACCAAACTTTCCCTTTTCACCTGATTTAATCACTTCAATTGAACTGGTTATAGTGGATAAATCTAATTCCTTACTCTCATCGGGCCTAGTTCCATCCGAATTATCATCTTTATTGCGATAACCAATATGCTTCGCTATCTGTTCCAATCTCGCCAAATGGTCACTGTCCTTCTCATGCTCGTATATGGACCATGAAACATCAAATGAGTTCAAACGCGGAACTAAGTAATTATTAAGACGCTTGGCTTTTTCGATTGAAGTAGAGGCAATTTTCTTAGCCTTAAAAACTGGATCATTATGAAATTTCACTAACTCGTCGCGTGTAAAAAGTTTGTGTTCGTGAAACTCAACTAAAAACAGCTCATATATCTCTATATCTTTTTCACACCACGCAATGATCTCATCTCGGAATTTTGGATTAAACTTATAACGTCTGTCTAAATACTCAATAATTCCCAATATCATAAAGTGCTTATCTGAAGCGCTGATTAAGTTCTCACATGATTTGCAATTTTGTTCATACATTTTGCGGGTGAAATTGCACGAGTTCCATAACTCAAATGTTCTATCAATATCCTTAGATAGCTTTTCCTCTACACCGTGATTTTTGAAGCTTTTTTGAAACGACATCATCAACCCTAAAAGCTGTTCAAAATACTCTTCCGCCTTAAGGTTCGTCTGTAACCTTTGCAATCCAGTGAAGGTCTTCCATTTTTCTTTCGGATTGAGCAACATGAGCTCTGCATGCTTGAACGCAAAATAAATAGCGGAAGCTTTGGACTTATTATCTTCTCGGTTTTTATAATGTTTGTTCAACTCTTTTCGAATAACCACTTCTTTTTTTGACAATTCATCGGGAAGTATTGTTGCTTGGAACAATTGGGTAACTTCTTCAAAGGAACAAGAATGATTTTCAATGAACTCGCGGACAGCACTTTCAATTGCACCCAAAGCATCGCTGGCGCTCTCAGGCTGATTAAATGAGTTTTTCAAAATTTCTAGAGCAGCTATTTTCTTTTTTTTCTCGCCTTCCCAATCAGTATTATCAGCCTGGATAGAAACTGTTATCAGCGGAATATCTACATTTTTACGGCGACGATAGAAAAACAGAATTATCGTACACAAAGCTACAAATGTTAAAAAATACCCCATGCGGAAACCTTTTTTGTTTTTACTTCACTATCATAACAAGTTTTATTTTTATACATATGACTGATTTTGATGTGAAAGACAAAACTCTAAATGAAGCATCTGAACTTCCTATATTATAAACAGCGGTAAATATACCGCTGCCAGTCAATAGTTATCTCACTATAGTCACATGCCAAATCACGCGCTATTGCTTCGTAGTCGATATAAAATTGGATGGACGACGGGATATCACCGAAAAGGCCTTCGTCAACAAATTGCTCGGCTAACTCTTTCATGGAATCTACTTCGTATAGGTCGATATCAAAACCATCTGGATCTCCTGTTTCTACTTCAAAAGAATAACCGCATTCACCGACGGCAATTATTACGTTACGCTTTTGACCGTCGTCCCATTCTTCCAAACACTCCATAACTTTCACAATGTTGGGTTGGTATAATCCCAGTGCCTTGCATAGTTCTGCATCTATCATTTCACCGTCAATGAATTGAATTTCGAATTCCTCGACTGGGTCACCGCAATCGTTCCGAATGCTGGTAATTTTCTTCTCAAACGTTTCTTTGTCTTCGAAGTAAAAGCCTGTTGCTGAAATATCGTAAGGCTGCGCGTAGAAAGTTGTCATCTCTTAATTCCTCATTGGGTTTGGGGTTTGCATTTAACCCTTGGCCCATCGCCGAGATGCGGGGGTAGCAAGCGCAAGGAGGCTCCGAACGAAGGTTCGCTGGCCTGACAGTGAAAGCGTTTGGATGCCTTGCACGCGAAAGGGATGCAGCCCTTAGCTCTT
>NVRR01000124.1 GCA_002732675.1 Sneathiella sp.
CGAACGGCAGCCACATCCAACGCAAAAACCTGAGGCATTGCTGGAGCGGATTATCCTCGCCTCGTCAAATCCGGGGGACAGATTGCTGGATCCGTTTTTGGGGAGCGGGACAACGGCGCGCGTTGCGCAAGTGACCGCTCGCCGGGCGACCGGCATTGAAATCAACCCGGACTATATTGAGATGGCTAAAGCCCGGCTCGCCGAGCCCTTCACGGGCTTCGATAGTATCGATCCACGGCGGGAGCGGACATCGCGTGACCTTCCAAAAGCAACGGCGAAAAGTTGAGTTCGGATAGCATGCGCGTTTTGTTTCTACACAATAACTTTCCGGCGCAATACCGGCATGTCGCCCGAACGCTAGCCGCAAAAAAAGGCAACAAGGTCGTGTTTGCGTCCCATCGAGTGGGCGCAAAAATACCCGGTGTCGTCAACGTTCAATATAAACCACATCGGGATGGCAAGCCTGAGACCCATCACTATCTGCGACCGCTGGAAACCGCCGTGATTAATGGTCAGTCGGTCTTTCGGTTGTGCCTTGATCTCAAAAAGAAGGGTTTTGAGCCTGATATCATCTGCTCACATTCCGGCTGGGGCAATGGCCTCTATGCCAAGGACGCCTTTCCCAATGCCAAATTGCTCAGCTATTTCGAATGGTACTACCATGCCCACGGATCGGATGCGGATTTTCTGGAGCCGGATAAAATTCGGTTTGACGATGAGGGGCGCATCCGCACCAAAAACACGCCCCTGCTGATGGATCTTGCCGCCTGCGACTGGGGGCAGACACCCACAAAATTTCAACTGAGCCAGATACCGCCGGTCTTTCATTCGAAAATTTCCGAGCTTCATGATGGCGTCGATACAGATTTCTTTAAACCGAACCCGAAAGTCCCCCGGAAAATCGGTAATCTCGATTTTTCTGGCGCAAAGGAAATCCTCACCTATGCGACACGTGGCATGGAGCCGTATCGTGGGTTTCCAGAGTTTATGCGCGCCGCGGCAAAGCTGATGAAAAAGCGCCCGAACCTGCATGTGGTGGTGGTCGGCGAAGATCGGGTTGCCTATGGCAAGAAGCTTCCAATCGGCGAAAGCTGGGGCAAACGCATGGTTGCCGAATTAAAGCCTGACCCTAAGCGCCTGCATTTCACCGGCCTTTTATCTTATGCGGATTATCTGAAAGTCCTGCAAATGTCGACGGTACAGGCATATCTGACGGTGCCGTTTGTGCTTAGCTGGTCATTGATCGAAAGCCTGGCGTGCGGGGCGCTGATTGTCGCCTCCGATACCGCGCCGGTGAGGGAGGTCATTGAGCATGACCACAATGGATTCCTCGCGGACTTTTTTGATACAGATGCCTTCGCCGCGCAAATCGAGTTTGCACTCGATACAGAAAGCGACCTTGACTATATCCGCGATAACGCCCGACAGGCTGTGCTCGACCGATATGCCCTTAAAGACCTGCTGCCCCGACAGCTGAGGCTTATAGACGACATCGCCACCGGCCGTATTCCGCCAAAAGAAGGGCCAGCGAAATAGGGCCTCACAATACTCGGCATTGCGGGGCGGGGCGGTTTATACTATTACGACTGAAGACAATCATTCTGCGCGTGAGGCTTTTTTGGATCCGTTAGAGTATTTTAACAGCGAACTAGACGATCACGCGGCAGTTCTGGCGAGAACCCATGCTGATCTGGCCGCGCCGTTTCAGAACATGTTGCGCCTGTGGGTAACGGCCATTCAAAATGGCCATAAAATCCTGTTTTTTGGCAATGGTGGCAGTGCGGCGGATGCCCAGCACCTCTCCGCCGAGCTTGTCGTCCGCTTTATTAATGATCGCAAGCCCATCCCCGCCATTGCGCTCAATACCGATACATCCGCGCTGACCGCTGGCGCCAACGATCTGGGCTATGAACAGGTTTTTGCGCGGCAAATTGACGCTTTGGGTCAGCCCGGTGATATCGCCGTTGGCTTTTCTACCTCCGGCACCAGCCCAAATATCATCGCAGCCCTTGAAATGGCCCGGCAAAAGGGTCTTGTGCCCACGGCCTTTACCGGACGCGATGGCGGCAGGATGCCGGACCTCACCGATGCCTGCCTGATCATTCCGGCACAATCGACGCGGCGCATACAGGAAATGCATATCACACTTGGTCATATGCTCTGCGGCGCCCTTGAACAATCGTTGAAACTGGTCTGAGACGCCTATGCAAAACCGCTCCTCCCTTCTGAAAGCCCTTGAAAAATTTGACCAAACAGAGGTTCTTGTCATTGGCGATGTGATGCTGGATCGCTTTGTCTACGGTACCGCAGACCGTATTTCGCCCGAAGCACCGATCCCCGTGCTAAATATATCCCATCAGACGCAAATGCTGGGCGGGGCGGGCAATGTCGTCCGCAATATCGCCTCCCTCGGCGGGCGGGCGCGACTGGTTTCCGTGGTCGGCGACGATGCGGAAGGGCGAGAAATCGAAGACATTTTAAACAAACAATCGAGCCTTGAGCCTCATTTAGTGCGTTCAGTCGGTCGACCGACCACAATCAAGACGCGGTTCGTCGCCGACGGCCAGCAGCTTCTTCGAAGCGACCACGAGGCGACCCATGCGCTGCAGCCGCAAACCGCAAAAAAGCTGCTCGGTGCCTATGTAGCCGCGCTGAAAACGGCAGATATCGTTGTTCTGTCCGACTATGCCAAGGGCGTGCTATCCGATACGGTTCTCAACAAAGCCATTGCCCTTGCCAATGCCAAGGGCATCCCTATCATTGCTGACCCGAAATCAGAGGAATTCGGCCGTTACGCCGGGGTCACTCTGCTGACCCCCAACCGAAAAGAGATGATTGCGGCAAGCCGACTGCCTTGCGGCAGTAACGCAGAAGTCGCCGCCGCCGCCGCACAAACCCTTAAAGAAACAGGCTTGCAGGCCCTGCTTGTGACCCGCTCAGAAGCGGGAATGAGCCTGATCACCACGACAGAGGCGCATCATATCGCTGCAGAGGCGCTGGAGGTTTTCGATGTCTCCGGTGCCGGGGACAGTGTGATTGCCAGCCTCGCGCTCGCCCATGCGTCCGGCGCATCACTTGTTGAGGCCGCGTATCTCGCCAATCTTGCGGGCAGTATTGCGGTTTCAAAGTCGGGGACCGCCGCCGTCACGCGGGACGAGCTTTTGGCCGCCTTGCATAGCGCTGAAATCCACGGGCTCGATCATAAAATTACCAGTCTTGATGCGGCGCTGGAACGGGTGAGCAATTGGCGCAGCCGCGGGCTCACCGTCGGATTTACCAATGGCTGTTTCGATCTGGTGCATCCGGGCCATATTTCCTTGATGAGCCAAGCCCGCGCCGAGTGCGACCGACTAATTGTCGGGCTCAACACCGATGACAGTATTAAGCGCCTGAAAGGCCCAGACCGTCCAGTCACCGGAGAAAATTCCCGCGCTATTGTCCTCGCCAGCCTCAGTGACGTTGATCTGGTGGTACCGTTTGCCGAAGATACGCCGCTCAAACTGATCGAAGCGATCAAACCCGATGTGCTGACAAAAGGTGCCGATTACACGATCGATACGGTTGTCGGCGCCGATATCGTCCGGGCGTATGGCGGACGGGTGCATCTGGCGGAGCTGAAAGAAGGCTTCAGCACCACGGGCACGATCCAGCGATTGCTGAAACAAAGCGACGGAAATGAGGTCGGAAATGGATAACGCCATTCTTGTCACCGGCGGCGCCGGCTTTATCGGCTCCAATATCGTGGCGGAACTATCGGAGCAAGGGAAGTCGGTCGTGGTTTGCGACTGGCTGGAAGACGGCGAGAAATGGCAGAACCTCGCAAAACATGTCGTTTCCGACTTTATTGACCCCGATGATCTGGAATTTTGGCTACAGGACAAAGGCAATTGCATTGAGGCCATTGTCCATATGGGCGCTATTTCCGCAACAACGGAAACCAACGGCGATTTGATCCTGCATCGAAATTTTCGGCCAACATTAATGCTGTGGAACTGGGCGACAGAGACGCAAACGCCGTTTATCTACGCCTCTTCTGCGGCCACATATGGCGATGGCAGCGGCGGATTTGATGATAATGAACAGGAAGCGGCGCTCAAAAACCTCCATCCGCTTAATCTATATGGTTGGAGCAAACATGCCTTCGACAAGCGCCTAGCCCGCGAGTTGACCTATGGCGCCATGACGCCGCCGCAATGGGCGGGGCTCAAGTTTTTCAACGTTTACGGCCCCAATGAATACCATAAAGGCGCGATGAAGAGCGTGATCGCCCAATGCTATCCGAAAGTCGCGGCGGGCGAGGGCGTGACCCTGTTCAAATCCCACAACCCCGACTATGAGGACGGCGGCCAGCTTCGCGATTTCGTCTATGTCAAAGATTGCGTCGATGTCGTCCTGTGGTTACTCGATAACCCGCAGGTTTCGGGCCTTTTCAACCTTGGCACCGGCAAAGCCCGCAGCTTCAAAGACCTGGCCACCGCCGTTTTCACAGCCACAGGCCAGCCCGAAAAAATCTCATATATCGACACCCCGATCGAAATCCGCGACAAATACCAGTATTTCACCGAAGCCAACATGCAGAAACTCCGCAGCCAAGGCTACGGCGGCAATTTCCGGAGTTTAGAAGATGGTATTGCGGATTATGTGACCGAATATCTCGCGAAAGATGATCCTTATCGGTGAAAAAATTCTTTTCATTAGCCCTGGATAGATTTTCTCGCGATTCGAAAATGTATTTTAAAACATATACTTATGTAACACGTTGATTCAAAACATATTTTTAAAAATCCGCTTGATTTATACACAAAATATGTTTATTTGTGGGTAGTGGCAGTCAGGCGCCGGAACAACCCAGAGCATCCGCAAGGTTGCAGGCGATCTTCGCAATCATGGGCCGGGGGGCTGCCATTAATTTTTGAATTTCCCCACCGTTTCTATCTGCTCTTCTGACAAATCCATGTCCTCTACTCGCGGAATAATTTTTAAACCATAGCTCAAGAAATTCTCGTTCCGATTATAGATTCTAGATTTAAGGTTTAACAAATATCTATCTTCGCAATTCCCATATCTATCTTGTTCAAACGCAGCCGCCATCGCACTTGCTCCACAATCCGCCAATTGCAGTCCTGCCACATTTGAGTGATCCAAAGCTGTAATTGCTTCAATATCAATTACTGGCCAATGAATACGTACGTCAGACCCATATTCATTCTGTAATCTAATGAGATAGCTTCGAAAGTCTGAATAAGACATTCCACCTCTCCTTGAAAAAACAATTTTTACCCTACCGTCACCTTGCCTAACTCTTCTTCTCTGATCCCTACAGAGCCAAGAAATTCTTTCAATTAGATATCTTGTTAAATACCAATAGAGCTGGTTTTTTTCGCTAAAGGTATTTTCAGGAATAGTTGTTTTATTCGACAAAACGCCTAAAAATCGAAGGGGTTTTTGAGATAGAGCTTGAGTTGCGGCAACTTTGTGATGGTGGTTCATATCCGTAAAGTGAATTGACCTACCTTTCTTTTCGGGTGAAAGAAGTTTTACTTCGTCCCGCCACGTAACTGCGTCCTGCTCATTTGTATACCTTAGTACACAAGCAGAAATGACAAGCCATTTTGAGGAGCCGCCGTTGTTACCTGGTTCGCGAAACTTACGAAGCCCGTCATCACCAGATTCATCTATGTATGCTATATAGCTGTGACTCATAGTTCTAAATTTACTTAAAGAAAAATCAACTTTACCGTATACATGACCAAAATACTACTATCCAAAGAAACCCAGTTATAAACTTGGAAAACGCACCGGAACCATCTCCATGAAAGGCTACTGGATCGTCTAGGCGACTATTACGAATGCAGAGAAGTATCCGCAGTATCTGGCGGCGGATGCGATTACAGTTGAGAAATATGCCGCGAAATTGCGGCAGGCTTATGCAGAGTCCGAAGTGTTGATTTTGGAAGGCGCCGCTTAAGTCCGGGGGCTTTAGCGGAGAAACTCTACCTCGACAAAGACGGCTTCGAAGTCGTTGCCGTTAGTGACGTTATGCTCGATGCCGAGCTCACGGAAATAGGGGATGCCGGTTTTAAGTTCCGCCGTCACCCGTTCACCGCCTGGCAAGTCAATTTCCAGAATACCGTCGAACATCGGGATCACCACATAGTCATATTGGTGCGTATGCCATCCGGTATCATCGCCGCGGGCGGCGAAGCGCCATTCGGTAACGCGGGTGCGGTCGTTGTCAATAAAGACGGTGGGTTTGGCTGTTCCGGGTATCGGGCTATCGCACATTATCTATCTCCTTCAGGGGGGTGTCGTTTGTGAAAAGCCGCCGGGCAGCGATGCGAGCAAATCTGAGAGTCACATTGCGGCGGCGGGCGGCGTTGAGTTTATAGTCGGGGGAGGGGCGGATGATTTCACCCTCATATTCGTCGGCAATAATCAGACCGACATCATCGGGCAACAGCTCCAACGGGAAGTCACGATCAACGGCGAAGTAAAAATCATCGCAAAATTCCAGATATTCCTGCCATTTCGTGTCGCTGTGGTAATCGGCGGGGCCATTTTTGATCTCGACAATGATAATCCGGCCCTTGTTATTGATGCCCATAACGTCAACACCTCGGCGGATACGAAGGTTAACCTCGGTCATTGCCTCATAACCCAGAGAAATGAGGAGGCTTTGCGTCCCGCGGGCAAGGCGGATGCCTTTATCAGATCGCGCATTGCTCATCTCAGATTTTTCGCTGCGGTGTCAGGTCTTTGAGATGGCTTAGCATTTGTAGAAGCTGAGGTTCGGAAATATTGCGGATTTCCCGCGACAGAAGATTGGCATATTCCGTCGCCGTCGGGCTGAGACCGCTGGTATCGAGAGTGACCTTCGGATGGGAGAGCGAGGCGAGGCGTTGCAACTCCTCGGCGTCATCCCAGATGATATTAAGGTAGGAACAAATCTGCTCGACAAGGCTCCAGGAAGGGCGGCCGCGATGACCATGTTCCAACGCCGAGAGATAAGCCGAGGAAATATCGAGATCCGCCGCCATCTGTTTCAAGGTGATCTCCCGCCCCTTTCGAAGCGCCCGCACCCGAAGGCCAAAGGGTGTCATGGTCTTATTCTTCCTTCTAATTTTTTGCCTTTTTTAGCTGCGGCTCCGTCGCAACAATACATAGAGCGCGCCACTACCGCCATGTTTCGGCTGTGCGGTGCGAATGTCAACAACCAACCGCCTCATGTCGCCCTCGGCAAGCCATTTGGGCACGGCATCGCGTAAAATGCCGGTTTTTTCAGTCATCATAAAAGCTGCATCATCGGTTTTCTTGATGGAGGAGCCTTTGCCTGTAATCACCAGAACACAGCGCTTTCCTTGCAATTGTCCCGCCGAAATAAAAGTACGGAGACGGCTTTGCGCCTCCCCCTGGCGCATGCCATGCAGGTCAATGCGCCCATCGATTTCCATCTGGCCCTTGCGCAAGCGTTCGGAACTTCGTTTATCCAAACCCGCAACATTCTGCCGTATTGACAGGGTTCCCGTCGGCATATTGCTGTTTCGTTTGGTCCCAGGTGTCGGGCGGCGGCCCATGGCTTTCGCCAGTTCATCGGGACTTATGCCAAGGCCAGCAGTGGATTTCCGCGGTGCCACCTTAATGGTGGCAGGCACCATCTTGGTGGCAACGACCTCAAAGCCGGTGAAACGGTTACTTGGCGCCCGGTCAACATTGCGGGTGACGTAATCCCAGAGGGTCCGGTCTGTTGCGGACAATCCTTTGGGGCGGCTAGTGTCAGGCTTTCGGCTCATCATCAACAATCACAATATGCAGGCGGCGAGGGCCATGGGCACCCATAATCAGGGTCTGTTCAATATCAGCGGTGCGCGACGGGCCGGAGATAAAATTCACTGTGCGCGGCATGTTGCCCGCGCCGAATTTCTGACGGAGCCGATCCCAGGCATCTTCGAAACTGCCGGTAATCTGGCTTGCCCGGATAATAACAATATGATTTTCGGGGAGGAAATTTAAGGTACTCGGTGTCTCCGGGCCCGAAGCCATACAGAGCGTACCGGTTTCGGCAATACCGGCGAAAGCCGGGGTGAGGCTGACGTCATCACTGACAAAGGCGGCCCCGCGGGTGATTTCCAGCATGGGAACGGTCTTGAACGGAATGGCGTCCAGCTCCGGCGCGGGTGACATCTTGATCTTACCAGGGAGATTATGTCCCGTCAGATACGCCTGTACCCGCAGCGGGATATTATCAAAGCTCGCGACCCGCTCCACCGTGGCCGCAAGTTTTTCAAGCTTTTCCTGAAAAAGATCTATCTGCGCGGGATGGTCCAAGTCACTGCGCGCGGGAACAAGGTTTCGATTATGCGCCGTTATTCGCGCCTGAAGGGCCTTCGCTGCCGCTTCGCCAAGCGGCCCGCGTCCGAGGTTTTGCCGGATCCGGCCAAGTATTCTGTCCCGGCCCGGCATTATTTCCGCCCCCGCTGCTGCTTCTTCCACTGGTCCATAAAGGTTGCGCCTTGCGGGACGGGGAGATCCCGCACAGACGTCCAGCCTCCCGCGAGTGGGAGTTTTGAAATCCGGCCTTTCTTGCCTGCAATGGTCCGTAGCGTCATGGCGCCAAAG
>NVRR01000125.1 GCA_002732675.1 Sneathiella sp.
CGCACTCGACGGAACCAGCCAACAAGTTCATCGCGATGATGGCTCGCCGCCGCCGCTCCGTCGTCGTCGCTCCATTCTGTGCGCATCGGCTCTGGCCATCCGTGTGGGTCACGCAGTTTCTCTGGCAGGTCAGGGTTCTGTAACATGCGTTTGAAGATATAAGCCATCCGCTCATCCGGGCCAATCAGCGGCGGATAGTGGGAAATTCCTAGTGTTAAGATCTCTGCCAATTTATTATCCCTTACGTTTTGCAGATGTAATTTTTGTGGTGGTATCACCCGCTTTTTCCCTCATCCGCTAAATTAGGCCGACAAGGTCTCCGCCGTCTGCTGCTTCATGAGGTTCAATCCGACACCTCAAGGCCGAGGAAGGTAATAGCGTTTTCTCGAATTAGGGCCCGGCGGTCGGCAGGGTTTAGTGCTAATTCGTCAATCCGCCCAACTGGGTCTGGATCGTGTATTTGATAGGGGTAGTCGCTACCCAACAGCAAGCGATTGACGCCGAAACGTTCGACAAGGAACGCTAATGTATCTTTGTCGTAGACGAGGGTGTCGTAATAGAGGCGACGTGCTGTATCGCGTGGGTTTTCATTCATGAGGTCGCGGACCGAGGGAACAGTGCGCCACATATGGATCAACCGTGGCAATAGTAATCCGAATGCCCCGCCGCCATGGCTGAAGGCCAATCGAAGTTTTGGGTGCCGAACGATCAACCCGCCGGTAAGCACAGATGAAGCTGCGAGAGCGACGTCGCAGGGAAACAATAGCGCTGCGCCAAGGGCCGCGGGACCGACGAGCCTCTCGTGGCCGATTGGACGCAAGGCATGCACGAAGATCGAAGCCGACAAATCTTCTGCAGCGGCGAAGAACGAGGCTAGGCTTGGATCACCGATGGGCGTACCGTTCACATGGGTGCCAATCTCGACGCCGGCGAAGCCGCGCTTGCGCACAAGAGTTTCTAAAGTCTTGATCGCCAGGTCAACGTCTTGAAGTGGCACCATGCCGAGGCCGACCATTCGATTCGGCTCTGCGGCAATCATTTCTGCGATGGCCCCGTTGACATGCTCTCCGAATATGGCGGCGTCCTCTGAAGGAAACCAATAAGAAAGAAGCTCTGGCATTGGTGACAGCACCTGGCGATCGATGCCCGCTTCGTCCATTGCCTCAATACGCCGTGCGACGTTCCAACTCCGGTCATCAATACTGCGGAAAACCTTGCCAGCGATCATTACATTGGCATGACACGGTTTCGTATGCTGCATTGACGGCCAAGCGACGTCGGGATGCCGCCCGACATAGCTTGGGAACTCGGCGGGAACAATGTGCGTATGTACATCGATTGCGCCGCATCGGGTATCATTCATGAGATTGTCCTTTTCAAAGAATGATACCGGCTTTATTTTGCGATTGTTGCGTGGAGGCCTTCGTCATCATTTGGCCTGTTGGCGGAATACTTCGGCATTTTTGTCTGTCGACTCAGTGTTACCACTGGCCGCCATCATGTCACGCCAGCGGCGCCAGAACACACGCATTTGCTCTTCGTCAGTGTTTGTCGGCTCCTTCTTAAGCATGCCTCTAGAGATGTCATTCCACTCCATACCAATCTGATTTCGGTAGCCAGCTTGGCACATCTCTAGCATTTCCACATCGTCGGGTGACGCGAAGCCCGCTGGGCCAAGGAATTCCAAGAAGCTGCGCAGTCTGCGATCACGGGAAGATGCGCTTTCACCGATCGGCGCCAAAGCCCAGGCATTCACTTCCATTCGATCTGGTCGTGTTGGGTAGAAAGTACGGATGGTGATCGCCATGATGTCGTTGATGACTAGGTTTGGAAAAATAATTGTGTTGCGGTCACCATTGATGACTAGTTCTGCGCGCCGCCGGCCAAGACGATCGATCACACTTTGTGCAATCTCAGCGACTTCCTGCTTGGCTTCTTCGCCCCAGCCGGGCACCCAGCGGGCGCAAGGCCGCCCCCATGGTGCAGATCCAATCGAAGAGATCACGGCGTGGCCATTGCCAAGATCGCGCACACGATTGAAATCGTTGTCGTAGCCATTGTCATCGCCCTCGGGCAGTTTGTTGTTGCGATTTGCACCCGTAGAGCTGGCCATACGTTGCGCGTTTTCCGAAGCACCATCTCGTGATTGGATGTAATCAAGATAGGTGGCATGCGTGGTTGCGGCGTGATAGCCGTCGGCACTGTTTTCCTGGAGCAGTTTCCAGTTTGCGTTGATCGAATATTCTTGGGTGCCGCCAACAATTTCCATACCCTCGGCGCTCTGCTCTGAGACCAAGTCGAGCACTGACTTAGCGTCAGCTAGATAGTCCGTTAATGGCATTGCGTTGGCATCAAAATTGATGAATACAAAACCACGATACTCGGAAACATTCGGAACTTCCACCAAGTCAAGCTGGCCGCTCTCGATGAGGCCTTCGGCAATCGAAGCTCTGTCCGGTACATCAATCAACTTACCCTCGTCAGAGTAGACCCAACCATGATAGGGGCATTGGAATGAGCGGCGACGTCCTTGTTTTTCCCAACAAACCAGCGCACCGCGATGCGAGCAGGTATTGAATAGAACGCGCACCTTTCCAGTGCGGTCACGGTTGAAGATCAGCGGACGACCGCCGACGTCGCGCCGGATAAACGAACTTGGCTTTGGAATCTCGGATACGTGACCGATATAGAGCCAGCAATGGTCGAAGATCACGCGCCGCTCGACCTCCAGGACGTCATCGTCGGTAAATACCCGGCGATGAACCTTGAAGGCGCCGCCTGATTTATCTTCTTGGATGGCTTCGCGTAACAAGTGATGTAATTCAGATTGGAGAAGAGAAGGCGCTCGTAACATGTCGGTCTCCGATGCTTGTAATATTGATCAACTTAGTTCTCAGATGTGAGAAACCGTGAAACAAGAACATTGAATTCGTCGGACTTCTCCCATTGTGCCCAATGGCCGCAATTGGGGAAAACGTGCAAGGAGGCATTAGGCATGGTTTTCAAGAAAATAAATGCCGAATCTAGTGGCACCACCCGGTCTTCACGGCCCCAGATAAGCAATGTCTTGTGTGTCAGCTCGTGGAGCGCTTCGCGCCATACTTCCTTACTTGGATGTCCCCGCCGACCCAGAGGAGGGTTCGCCAAAGTCTGCGGTAGTGTTGCAACCTTCATACGTTCTTCCAGGAGCGCGTCCGTGATCTCTGACGGATCGAATACTAGAAGGTCAATGACTCGCCTCAGCTTTTCCATTGTGGGCCCTTCACCATCGTAAAACGTCAACATGCGTTTTAGACCTTCCGTTGGCATCGGGGTAAACATCGGAAGACCGCCGCCAGTGCCCATAAGGACAAGTCGATGAACGCGCGAGGGCGCCTTTACGGCGATTTTGAGTGATGTTCCGCCGCCAAGTGAATTTCCGATAAAGCTTGCCTGCTCGATCTTGAGTTCATCCATGAATTCAAGAACGGACTTCGAAATCACCTCGTACAAGCCTTCTTCACCAATAGTATTATCTGATTTTCCGTACCCTGGAAGGTCGATAACGTAGACCGTGAAATGCTCGGCCAAGGCTTCCATATTTCGTCGGTAGTTGCTTATGCCCGTGGCTCCCGGGCCACCGCCGTGGATCATAATAACCGGATCGCCGGCACCAATCTTATAATAATGCAACCGTGCACCTGGTTTGCCCGTGAACCGGCTCTCTAAAGATTTGACGTCAACCACAAATACTCTCCCGTTGTATCGCAAGTTAATTGCGTTTTGCTATTACAGATTTGGCACAATAATATAATGGTCTGTCCATTGCAATAGTCTATTAATATACCAATATAAATAACACTAAAATTAATTAATTCGGTACAAATTTTTGCAGATTGATCTTTTAGCTGACAGGATTGGGAGCGCAGGTTAGAATTAATTTGAGAGGTCTGGCCATTCATCGGTTAGTCCATCGAAATAATAGGATATCGCTGAGAGGCCAATTCCTGAACCACCATAGGGAAGCTAAAGTATGATTGAAGAACGAACACTTGATTTCGGCCCGATCCAGCCGAAACGGATCTTCGAGGAGATCTGTGACCGTGTTCGTGGCCAGATCGCCAACGGGAAGTTATGCCCTGGTGACAAGCTACCTTCCGAACGTGATCTGGCTGAACAGTTTAAAGTAAGCCGCACTGCAGTGCGTGAAGCATTGCGTAGTTTGGAGAACTCCGGTCTGATACAGTTGCGAAAAGGCGCCAAGGGAGGTGCCTTTATCATTGAAGGTAATCAGACTTTAACGCGTTCTCTGGAAGACATGATCAGCATTGGCCGTATTACGCTTGCGGACCTTACGGAAGCCCGTGTTCTGATCCAGGAAGTGATTGTTCGGTTGGTCTGCGAGCGCGCTACGGAGGAAGATTTTCTTGCCCTGGAACGTGATCTCGACACTGTGGAGCAATTGACGCGCGAGGGCAGGTTGCACGAAAAGGTCTCTTATAGCATTAACTTCTATAAGGTTCTGGCGGAGATTACCAAAAACCAGGTAATCATTATCTTGATCGATTCACTAACCCAAATCTTAAGGCGCATGATCCGCCTTTTCGAGCTGGACGTCGCATTAGATCTAGTGCGAACCAGACGGGCCTTCATGCGCCACCTGCGGGCACACGATGCTGACAGTGCGATAAAGGAAATGACCGTTCATCTTAACGTTCTGCACGACCATCTCGAGCAGGCGCAGCGTAAAGCGATGCTGAGAGCGGCTGCCCTGCCGGAGATGTGGGGGCGTTAGCCCGAACGTAACAATGTTGCGAGCGCGATTTCCGGGTCTGCCAAGCTAGAAAGATTGACGTTGACCTTCCGCTCAATAAGTCGTTTTGTGATTGCAAGTTCTCGTCCGGCGCCAATACCAACTGCATAGCACAGACCCTTGGGGCCAAAGTGAAATTCAATCATCCGGCCCTGCCCTAATTCGCGTAAGGCGACAGGCCCGTCACTACCCTCCGCCCAGCCGATGCCTTGCAGCTTGAGCTCATATTGGTCTGACCAAAATGACGGCACTGTTTCGTATGCTGCCTCTCCTCCGCCCGCGTTAATCCCGGCGATCTCGCCCTGGTCGAGAGCATGGCGCCAGTTTTCCAATATGACCGGGGCTTTGGACCATGATGTTCGAAATTTCACCACATCGCCAGCAGCGTAGATATTTGGATCACTGGTCCGGCATTGAGCATCGACTAGAATTCCGCCATCCACAGCCAGGCCAGCGGCTTTGGCAAGCTCGCTATTTGGCCAAATGCCGATACCAACGACTACTAGATCCACCGAGATTGACGGGCCATCATCTATATGAATCTCGATCGCGCCGTCCGTAAAATTCGCTTCGGTTACAGTAGTCTGCCATTTGAAGCGAGCTCCAGCCTGTTCGTGGCGAGCGGTGACGCGGCGTGCCATTTCCTCGGAACCAAATCTCGGAATTGCTGTTGCACCGGCCTCGAAAACCGTTACCTCTGCCCCGGCGAGCGTTGCGGCCGCGACGACCTCAAGGCCAATTAGTCCGGCACCGATAATAGCGACCTGTTTGCCGGCTATGCCGTCAAAACTTTTACGCAAGGCTCGTGCGTCAGCTGCATTGCGTAGATAGAATACGTTCGGCGTTGATGGAGGCAATTCCGCGAGTATACGGGGAGTTCCTCCGGTTGTAAGCACGAGAGTGTCATAGTGCAAACGCTTGCCGTCGTTAAGATTAACCGCTTGTGCAGCTCTATCAATTGCGATGGCATGCGAATCTGTACGCAAATCAATTCCGGCTAACATATCGGCGGGAACAATTGGGTAGGCGGAAGGGTCAATACCTTTTGTAGGTACTTCTTTCGATAAGGGTGGCTTCTCGTATGGTAGGGCGGTTTCAGTCGCCAACAAAATTACGTCGTTGTCCGGGCTAATACGCCGGGCTGCGATTGATGCTGAAACACCAGCTGGTCCGGCGCCAATGATGATTATCCGACGTTTAGTCATGGTAAGAACCGACATCAGCGCTGCCAACGCAATTCATCGGTCGCGATCGAGTTATGCATAGTCAGCTCCCTTTTAGGCGGTACTGCAAAATGAATTTCAAATGTTTCATATAAGTGAGTTTTTAATTCACTCAGCGGGACTTTTGGGCCTTTCTGCATCACAGTTCCTTTTCCTTTACTAGCGAAGGTATCGTTGTTGGCGCATCAATTCGAACAAGAATTTGCCCGTCATTGAGAGATACCGGGTAAGTAGCGAGATTGACGACACAAGGAAATGTCAAAGCCTTGCCCGTTGTTACGTCGAATGTCCCCATGTGAAATGGGCATTCGATGGACTTTCCTTCGACGATACCTTCACAAAGCGATGCATTGCCGTGGGTGCAGCGATCAGCGGTGGCATAGTAGGCGTCGTTAACCCGGAAAATGGCGATCGCGTCACCACCTTCAATATCTACGCGTGTGCCAAAAGTATCGTCTACTTCGTCGGTCGTGCAGGCAGCTATCCACCGTCCTTCACTTAGATTCTCCATGGATATGTTCCCTTAATCTTTTTCTTCCTCTAAAAGTCACTGAGGCCGCTTATGCAGACAGAAACTTAATGGTCAGCCCAATGCTTATCAGGACAGCAAGAAATTGGCAATATGACTCCGTTAATATGTTGAATCTAAGCAAATAACTACCAAAAAACAATGGAATATCCTGAAGTTTTGTCAAGGGGTTTGACAAATTCGACTCCCTGATGCAGATTGGATATACCTTTAGACCAATAATCCGGAAAGTCGCAATTGGCCGGAAGTACGACATAATGAGGGGCTGAATATGGGAACAAAAGTGTTGACGAGGAGTGACGTTGAGGATTTCCTTTACCGGGAGGCCGCGCTACTCGATAACTGGCAGCTCACGGACTGGGCCGCGTTGTTTACCGAGGACGGGGAGTATCTTGTTCCTGCCACTGACCTGCCAGACGGTGAACCAGGGTCGTCCTTATTTCTGATTTATGACGATCACCATCGGCTTACGGAGCGTGCAAAGCGCCTGATGAAGAAGACTGCGCACGCAGAGTTTCCGCATTCGCGCCTTCGCAGGATCATTGGTAATGTCGTTGTTATTTCAACAGAAAGTAGCATTTATAAGGTCACCGCTAATTTTGCCATTTTCCGCAGTCGATTACAGCAAGCTGATATTTTCTCCGGACATAGTCATTACGAAATCATCGTCGAGAATGCTGTTATTCGGATCCGAATGAAGCGAGCGATCCTCAATGCAGATGATTTACGCGCGCAACGCAAACTTAGCATTATTCTTTGATTTAGGTCTGAACATTGGGGCCATAATACTCACAAGCGGTCTCAAACGTAGATACAAAATCGTCTTGACTTCAGTATTCAATGGTATAAAAAATAAATGGTCAGACCAAAAAAGAAACAATCAATTAATTAATGTCAATCAGTAGCAAAGGCCGATAACTCTAGCAGAACGCGCTTCGCCTTATCTCCCGAACCGAGTTGAGCAAGACGGGTTTTGTTAAAAAATACAAGCTGAAGCACTGGGCTTTGTCTGGTTGCGCCAATAGTAGAACTTAATGGGAGAAAATCGCATGAAAACAATAATTCGAAAACTGGCCCTCGGCCTCGGTATGAGCATGATGCTCGCGACTTCACTGGCGGGTATCGCAAAAGCCGAGACGGTTCTTAAGTGGTCGGCCTATTTCCCGGCCGATAACTTTCTTTATAAAGAAGTCTTTACGCCGCTAATGCGTGAGATTGAGCAGGAAAGTAAGGGCGAAATCAAGTTTGAAGAATACTCATCTGGGGCTCTCGGTAAGATAACGCAGCAGTATGATTTGTTGAAAAATGGGCTCGCGGATATGTCTATGTACATTCCATCATATTCACGCGGACGCTTTCCTCTGTCGGAGGCGGGCACACTTCCTTTTGCCTTCACATCTGCAAGGCAGGGCACATTGGTCCTCAATGATCTTGTCGAGAAATGGCTGGCACCTGAACAAAAAAATGTGAAACTGCTATTCATGTTCACACCTGCGCCTGCGGGCTTCCTGACAAGGGACAAGCCAGTGGCCAGTATTAGCGACCTCCAGGGCATGAAGATGCGCAGCGCCGGCGCTGTTGCCACGGATATTCTTAAGCTGGTCGGTGCAAACGTTGTTACGATACCATTACCTGAAATTTACACGGCGCTTGAGCGTGGCGTAGTCGAAGGAACGGTCATGGATCCGGTGACAACCACTACCTATAAGTTGTATGAGCCCGCGAAGAACTTCACCCCGCTTTCTTTTTCCTCTGTTGTTGCGGCGGTCGCGATGAATCAAAGAAGTTGGGATAATCTAACATCGGACCAACAGGTGATTGTGAATGCAGCCGTAAAGCGGGCCGTGACACGAGTCATTGCGGCCTATACTAAAAAAGGCCATGAAGCAGTGAAGACTATGCAAAAAGCTAAGGTGGACTTCATCAAATTTCCGGCTGATGAACGTGAGCGTTTTGTCGAATTGGTAGCGCCTATGTGGGTCAAATGGGCTGAAGAAAAAGAAAGCGAAGGCGATCCGGCAAAAGCCTTTATGGTGGATTTCGAGG
>NVRR01000126.1 GCA_002732675.1 Sneathiella sp.
TTCGCCAGATAATAAGCTGTCGCCAAACCGTGACCGCCGCCGCCAATGACGATAACATCATAATCCGGTTTCGGCTCGGGACTCCGCCATTGCTGCGGCCAGTTTTTATGGTGGCTTAGAGCATTGCGGGCTATGGAAAAAATCGAATATTTCACTGGTTATGTCCTATTGGGCATCCTGCTATTCTTGGACTTTGCCATCATAGCAAAGCCAAAATACGTCCCCAACGGTCATTTACTGCGACAGAACCGACATGCCAATAGTGCTAACCGCTTGCTGAAGAAAATATGTCGCATTATGAATAGCTTGAACCGCAGTGCGCCGCCACTGTCAAATCAGTAAGAACCGCAGGCGGTGACCGCAGCTTCAGAATAGATGGATCGATATATCATGACAGACCAACATCAAAACCCCAAAAGCGATATTGACATTGCGCAAGCCGCAACGATGAATCGTATCGCGGAAGTTGCCCGCACCAGCCTCGGGATCGACGCCGATTATCTGGAGCCTTATGGACATTACAAGGCAAAATTGTCACTGGATTATATCAAGACCCTCGAAGACCGACCAGATGGCAAACTTATCCTTGTGACAGCGATGACACCGACACCGGCAGGGGAAGGCAAGACGACGACGACCGTCGGCCTTGGCGATGCTCTCAACCGGATTGGCAAGAAAACCATGATTTGCCTGCGCGAACCTTCCCTGGGCCCCTGCTTCGGGATGAAAGGCGGCGCAGCGGGTGGTGGCTATGCGCAAGTGGTGCCAATGACGGACATCAATCTGCATTTCACCGGTGATTTTCACGCCATCGGGGTCACCAATAATCTGCTCGCTGCATTGATCGATAATCATATCTACTGGGGGAATGACCTTGGTCTGGATGAGCGCCGCATTCTCTGGCGACGGGTTGTGGATATGAATGACCGGGCGCTTCGGAATATTGTCAACAGTCTGGGCGGTATCGCTGATGGTTTTCCGCGCGAAGACCATTTCGATATCACCGTCGCCTCTGAGGTCATGGCAATTTTTTGCCTTGCCACCGATATTGACGACCTGAAACGCCGCCTTGGGAATATCATTGTTGGCTATACCCGCGAAAAACAACCGGTTTATGCCCGGGATCTTAATGCCCACGGGGCGATGACGGTGCTTCTAAAAGACGCATTTCAGCCGAACCTGGTGCAGACATTGGAAAATAACCCCGCCTTTATCCATGGCGGCCCATTTGCCAATATCGCCCATGGCTGCAATTCCGTACTGGCGACAAAAACCGCGTTGAAGCTGGCAGACTATGTCGTGACGGAGGCTGGATTTGGTGCGGACCTTGGCGCCGAAAAATTCCTTGATATCAAATGCCGCAAAGCCGGACTGAAACCGGAAATCGCGGTGGTTGTCGCCACCATCCGAGCGCTTAAAATGCATGGCGGTGTCGCCAAAGCAGACCTCGGCGCCGAGAATGTCAAGGCCGTCACCGACGGCGGCGAAAACCTCGCCCGCCATGTCGAGAATTTGAAGAAATTTGGCCTTCCTGTGGTGGTTGCCATTAATAAATTCTCTGCAGATACCGAAGAAGAAGTGAACGAAGTCCGGCAGATTTGTGCGGAGCTGGGCGTCGAGGCCATTCTGTCTGACCATTGGGGCAATGGTGGTGCGGGTGCAGAAGATCTCGCACGCAAAGTGGCCGATATTATCGATAAAAACGGCAGCAACTATGCGCCACTTTACAATGACGCGCTGCCGCTATGGGATAAAGTCCGCACCATCGCGCAAACGCTTTATGGGGCGCAAGGCATTATCGCCGATCAGAAAGTCCGCAACCAGTTCAAGGAATTGCAGGATAGTGGCTTTGGCCATTACCCGGTTTGTATTGCCAAGACGCAATATAGTTTCTCCACCGATCCAAACCTGAAAGGCGCCCCGAGCAATCATGTGGTGCCGATCCGCGAAGTCAGGGTTGCCGGCGGGGCAGAATTTGTTGTCGCCGTCTGCGGTGATATTATGACCATGCCCGGCCTGCCGCGGGTTCCGGCGGCAAATTCCATTGACGTCAACGAAAACGGCGAAATTATCGGACTGTTCTAAGGTCCTAACTCTAGCTGCATCCCTGCAACCGTCATATACTAGCTTTAGTGAGTCCTGGCCCGAGGAGGCATTAATATTCGGGATTTTCTTTTGGCTTCATTTGTGAGTCAAGCGACTGGCTGGAATGAAGGTTAGCACGCACATTGGCGCATACTACCTGCGGAATTTGGGAATGGGAACAATCTGTTCCGTTGATTCAACCGGTGCTACAAGGACGGCGTCCGGGAAGGATTATTCAGGGAAATGGCGCGTGAGCCTAGCGTTGAATATCTCCTGGCTGACAGCATGGTCGTGCGCACATACTAACATAGCCCGGGAGATCCTAAAAAATCCTGTGAAGCCAAAAACAAGTTTGAATTTCACGCACTTGGGCGGTCAAAGGTGGCCTAGGTACCAAAACTCATGCCGCTACAGATATACTCGGCACCCCGTTATCCTTTATTCGAACCGGAAGGGTAGCGGGCTATGAATGCCATTGCCGCCACAAGTGCAAAACCTGCCGTCCGGCGCCGGACGATAACAGCAACCATAGCACCGCTTCGATGCCACCATCTACAAAGATCCCAATCTGATCGAGCACTTTTTCCGTAAAACCAAGCACTTCTGGCATATCGCGACCCAGTATGGCAAACTCGCCATATACTATCTCGGCTTCCTCAATCTCATCGCTACCATTAAATGGCTCAAATAAATATCAGCACCAACTAGCTTTCCGCGTCTGCGCCTGACTCCATCGGCTCTTCGCCCGGCGCTCCCTGGAGTGCCTCAGAAATCACGCCAGCGTTGGCAAGGATTTTGGTTTCAATTTCCCGCGCCATTTCCGAATTCTCTTTCAGGAATTTTTTCGCCTGCTCCCGACCTTGACCAATACGCTGGCTGTCATAAGAATACCAGGACCCGGATTTTTCGACGATTTCCGCCTTAACACCCAGGTCAAGAATTTCGCCGGTTTTAGAAATACCTTCACCATACATAATGTCAAATTCAATGATCTTGAACGGCGGTGCCACTTTGTTCTTTACCACTTTAACCCGGGTCTGATTTCCGACAATTTCATCCTTTACCTTGATCTGCCCAATGCGGCGAATATCAAGGCGGACGGAAGCGTAGAATTTAAGGGCATTGCCACCCGATGTTGTTTCAGGGCTGCCAAACATCACGCCTATTTTCATCCGAATCTGATTGATGAAAATTACCATACAATTCGACCGTGAAATTGACCCTGTCAATTTACGCAACGCCTGGCTCATTAGACGTGCCTGTAGTCCGACATGCGTATCCCCCATCTCGCCCTCAAGCTCCGCCTGCGGAACAAGCGCCGCCACACTGTCAATGACCAGCACATCAATGGCCCCGGAACGAACCAACGTATCCGTAATCTCCAGAGATTGCTCACCCGTATCAGGCTGCGAAATCAACAGCTCGTCGATATCCACGCCGAGCTTCTTTGCATAGACCGGATCCAGCGCATGCTCCGCATCAATGAAAGCACAGGTTCCGCCATTCTTCTGAGCCTCTGCAACCACATGTAAGGCGAGCGTGGTTTTACCGGAGCTTTCCGGTCCATAAATTTCAACGACACGCCCCTTTGGTAGACCGCCAATACCAAGCCCTATATCCAATCCAAGTGACCCCGTCGGAATAGATTCAATATTTAGAGCCTTCTGTTGGCCCAACTTCATGACCGATCCCTTACCAAAGGCCCGATCGATCTGGCTCATCGCCGCTTCCAATGCTTTTTTCTTATCCATATTACCTGCTTCAACGAGTTTAAGAGCTGCCTGTACCATAACTATTCCCCTTATTTCATAGGTCATTCGCGGATGCAACTTCACCAATGTACATGATTTGTTCTCATTAGCAATATATTTTTATCTTGTTGTTTTTAAGAAGGTATTTGAATTTGTTTTTATTTTGTTCCAATTAGAAATGAGAATCGCTCAGCCACGGTTAATTTGATTCGGCAGAATCAGCAGCCCAGAATTTTCTTTTTTCCACATAATGCGGGCGTGGATGGATCTATTTATCCATAAAACCAGTTTAATTCTTTGATATTTATAAATAGATATGAGGGCGAAATGGACTATCCATAACAAGATGGCCCGCCAATTTTCGGCGGGCCATCTTGTTAGTTTCATTTGATTTTGAGACTAGAGCTTACTCTTTTTGTCGGATTTCACTATCTTGCCGCGCAATGTAGGGAATTGTAATATTGATTCTTTAATGCCTATATTCAAATCAATCATTGGCCGATAATCGTTGAACCTGAATAGGTCCATCTGGTCCTTAGTGTGTTTTGTTTCGCCTTTACGAAATTCCCGCACACCTCCCGGGATTTCATTATATCCAGATGCTTTTCCTTTAGAGTCAAACCCAACAATATGGTTTTGTGCTCCACGATTGCGGAAATAGGGTGCACGGAGCGGGTCTTCGCGGCTCGAAGTGAACACTCCCTCCCCCATTCTGGTTGAAACGCCATAGATACTACGAAATTCTGTTGGCAGATTGCCCTTATTGTCAGCCTTCTTACCGTAGGTTTTGGCAAATTTACCGGCAGTATCTGTCAGCGCAGCGATCATCATTTCTAGCGCCTTCTGTTGTGAAGGCTTTATCGGACCTATATTCTCAGCATCCGCGTTAGCGAAGAAGTCAAAAGCATAGGGATCCGCGTTTTTCACGCCGTTAAAAACACGATGAAGGTTGTTGAGCATAATGCGACCTAATAAATGAATATTAGAACTGCTGTCGAAAGAAAGTTTCGTCTTAGTCGGCGGTACAGCTAATTTTGGTTGCTTCAATTTCGAGAAGCTTGCTTTCCATAATTCCCCAAGCATTTTACTACCATCTTGCAGGATTGGTTTTTGAAAACGATCTGCAAATGCCTGCATCCATAGCTGAAACAAAACTTGCCCGCCGTTAAGGCGCCTTTCTTCATTGTACATCTTCAGCGTAAATGCATCGTCTCTATAGCCATTCCAGGCCAGAATTTTGTCAAGTACCGATTGCTGAACTGTACCTAATTTCACCAGTTTTAATTTTTCCAAAAACTGCCTGAACGGGCCAAAATAAACATCTTTCAGGGAAAGGGCCCCGTTCGTATTTGCTGTCGACAGTAAGGTGGATTTCTGATTGTTCAGAGCATCTGTGATATAGTTTGAGCGTTCCCACTGAAACCAACTTGCGTGAATAATATCTGAATCCGGCATCATCAGATAGGGCTTGTGGTTCCAACTCGTGATCCGACCATCCATTCTCGAATATTTCAGCTTGTAATATTTCGGAAAATCCGAGCGCCACCCCATATACGGTGATTTCGGCAAAGGCAATCGCAGATCAGAGGACGTCAAATAGTTACCTGCATTCCATGGACTAAGGGATTGATCAGAACTGGTCCCAATGCGCGGAGGGATTATGCCTGTCAGACGGAAGGCGATCTTACCTGAGTTATGAGCGCTGACGAGGTTGAAGTTACCTGCAGCAAAGTCGAGTTTCTCGTTCCATTTATCTATCGTAATTGCCTGGCTGGCATTGATCATTGCACCAAAGGATGTAACGACATGCCCCTGCCATGAATATCGTTTAACGAAGGCAATTGCCTTTTTGCCATCTGGATGTTTATCCAGAAGCATAACCGGCCAATTCTTACCCTTAACATAGAATCCGACTATATTGATTTGCGTAAGATTTGGATTTCGGACCAGAATCAGACCGTCATTTGATCTATACGTGCCATCATTCTGCTTTGTGACTTCAATACAAAACAAATCGGTACTGCCATTATTGGCGGCCGTCGTCCCGTAGGCTAAGCTATCATTATGGCCGAAGGCTGGGAAGAAGGTCCCCGCAAAGGTGGTTCCCGCATATTTGAATCCGTCTCTACTTGCCATATTAATGGGGTAAAAGAGACTGGGATCAATAGCACCCGTCTGCGGGCCATTGAAAACAAGGCTCCTCAGGCCATCAACACTATTCCCTGACTCTGCCCAAAAATTGCTGGCATTGATGGGGAACCCCTCTGTTGCCGCTAGCCGCGTTTGGGCTGCACCTTTAACCTTTTTCGCAAAGTCATTTGGTGAAGAATAAATCTTGCAAACATCCCCAGGTCCTGAATTTAGAAACCTGCTATGTATTTGGTTTCTGTAGTTAGCCATGAACGCCCGCATTTTAGAACCATCTACACCAACTGGAACTGGAATTTCCGTTGCTGCGTTCGGATCCGCTACCCATTTACTGCTGTTGAAAATCCTTCTGGCGCGGGCCAGATTGTTCGAATTTGCCTGTTCAAGAAGCTTTAGGTACGCGAGGGAATCCAGTTGTTCGTTGGTTGCGGAAAAAACATTCATGACCCTATTCTGAAATATGCGGATGATATCTAGACCACTCCAAGGAGTGGCTGGCTCAATTACAGATAGGGCGCGTAAAATCGCCACTTGTTCACCGGAGTCAAATTTCTCTCCAAAAGACAGCCTCGACCCGTTTGCTTTATTTAAATCGCCAGAATAGCATGCGCCTTTTACTCTAACATTTTGGCCTATCGGCGGGTTGGAAGTTATATCTCTCAGAAACTGATTGATTCCCGCGGCCATGCAGTTGGAAACAATCGCTTCAATTGACGTATTGGAAATTTTAGAGATTTCATTTTTTAGCTGTTGTTCGAGATTTGGGTATCGGCTTCGAATAAGGATGTTGTAGGGGTGCTCTTTTCCTTTAAGTAGGGGAGCCATGCCCAGGCTCATACTCCTCAAAATCGATATCTGTCCAATACGATCGCGAGCCATTGCATAGCCAGCGCCAAAAAACAGTTCGCTTTTTGTCGTTGATCTAATGGCAGGGACACCATAGCCGTCGCGCTTAATGGATAAATCCGCTCGGGCTGTTCCTGCGATAAAAATTGGGGCCAGGGCAGATAGTAAAAATAGATTTCTTAGTTGCTTATATTTAGTCATAGTTATCTCCTTTCTAGGTAATAACATGACGAGTATTTATATATTTCGTGAATTTAAAAAACGGAAAATATACCTTGAGTATATTTATTAATATTATTTATTAAATAAAACTATATACGCATATTATTGTAAGTAAAATCATCTATATTGATGTTAAATATTTATCAATATTTAACAAAATTCTATCGAGACGACGGCCTATATCTACGCTGTTGAACATGAAACCTACGGAGCCCGTATTTAAATATTGGCATTCCTGTATTACGTGACGCTAAGATAGTCTCGCGGTAGATATTCTGTTTTCTGAAATTCTGGTGACATAAATATTATGAGGATTGGTTTCTTAAAGGCTTTTGTGGTGCTGGCCGATGTTGGCTCGTTTCACGTTGCCGCGAAGAGCTTAAACATCACGCAGCCCGCTCTCACGCGACGCATTCAGAAACTTGAAGAAACTCTAAATACCCCTTTGATCGATCGCGCGCATAATACCTTTCGACTGACGGCACCGGGCATTTATTTTCTGGAGAGGGCGCGAACAATCGTATTGGATGCGGAGACCGTCGTGGCCGATCTTCAGCAATCAAAAATGCGCCGCGGTGGTCAAATCCGGATTGCCTGCCTCCCGTCAATTGGCTTGCGTTATTTGCCGAAAGTTATTGGAGAATTTGAAAAACAGTTCCCGCGTGTAAGCTTGAATATCCAGGATGTTAACGCCATTCAGCTAAATGAATTGGTGTTAAGTGGGGACGTCGATATTGGGTTTGGATTAAAAGTAAATGAAAACCCTAAATTGAACTTCGAGGTGTTGTTTTCAGAACCGCTAGGTATCGTCTGCAATACCAATCATCCCATTGCAAAAGCCGCGAATGTCACCTGGAGCGATCTGGCCGACTATCCCGTGGCTTTTAACGTTAAACAAAGCGGTAATTGGCTGCTCATCCAGGAGCAATTGGGGCCAATGGCGCAAAAGCCGAACTGGTTCCACCAAGTGCATTCAGTGCTGGGCGGCTTGATGTTGATCCGAAACAGCAATGCTTTAGGCGCGTTACCTCTTAGTCTCGTAGAAGCACTTGAAATGCCGGATCTTGTTTTCAAAAGAGTATCTGATCCGGAGATCATACGGGAGATCGCTATTGTCAGGCGTCAGAAAGTTGCTCTCACCGGTTATGCAGAAACCTTTCTTGATCTGCTTATACGTCACTGTAAAGAGCAGGCGAAGAAACTGCCTTAAGACTATGATACGAAAGGATACATAGTCGATGTATCCAGGTTTACATATCTGAGGCTTTCCAGGTCCGCGCAGCCATAATCTGGCGTATCAATAATGAGTATTTCTTCGGCAATTTCCTCATAAACCTGTCGGAAATGAGTTTTTGATCGAAGCACAATTATATCGAAATCATGGGGGTCCTGGCCAAAAACAATAAAAGGGTCTTCATCGATCGCAAAGGCGGGAAAGCTGACAACGCTGACATAAATGCCGCCGATTTTTAAAAGTGCTGCTAATCCCAAATTGACTTTT
>NVRR01000127.1 GCA_002732675.1 Sneathiella sp.
GGTCGATCTTGTCCGCAACAGTCAGCATTTCGCTTTCGTCGCGATGGACGAGCGTCCAGTCGACCACATACTCCATCAACCATTCAATGCTATGGTCAGACGTCCGCATATTGCCGATGACAAGCGTTCCACCCGGATTGAGGTTTTCATACAGGTCCGTCGCAAAGCGTCGTGATCGGCTCGTCGAGAAATAATCCGCCAGACCGACAGCATAAATCAGGTCCTGGTTTTCAATGTTCCGGAATAGTTTTCCAGCCGAGAGGAATTTCACGAATGACGCGTGCAGGCAGCGTACCGTCGCCTGACCATCAAGCCGCGTCACCAGAGGGTAGGTGCTTGTATAGGCATAGTCGAGCGCCGCTTGCTCTTGATCTATAAGCGTGAAATCGACCTTCAACGGAAGATGGCCGGAACTCAGGAAGTTTGATACCTCCTGCGCGGGCCCGCAGCCAAGGCTCGTGATGCTAAAGGCTGTCTGCCCCCTCTCTGCCGCTTCCGACGTCAGCTTGACAATAACCTGTTTTACCATTGTCATACGCGTTGCAACAACGCCTGCGACCGTATTTCCGAAATGATAGCAGAATTTTTCAAAGGCGGTCTTGCCCGTAAAGCCCATGCCGTAAAAATGGTTCATCATGGCGAAATCGCCCGGATATCCAAGCGGTTTGAAATAGCATCTCTGCCAGTTTTCCGCCGACAGGAACTCAGGGGTTAGGACAAGCTCTGTATAACGCTTCGTGGCGGCGACCGCGGCGGCATCGTCCCGGATCGTATCGACGACTGCCAGGCACTGCTTTGAAATGTCGTTCCAGCGCACCAACGCCTTGGCCTCGCAAGCCAGCACAATATCCTTTATGCGTTCATCCCGGCGAGGATCGCTGTGGCCCATTTCATTCTCGACTTTATCAAGCACCGCTTTAACCGATCGGATCAGATAAACCGCATCGCTCATCAACTGCTTGTACTCTGCAGAAACCATAGCCGACTGGTCATCGAGGCCCGTGGCAATATTTTGGCGGAGGGCGAGGTCATCATGCTGTTCCAGCAGGTTCTGGATATCCAGATACCCCTTGGTGAGCTCGATTGCCACTTTATGCTTGTCTTCATGAGGCTCAATCCGGCACACCTTGCCCTGGCCATGGAATATTTCTGTCGGGCCAAGTTTGAGGCTAAGCGGGATATCTTTGTTCATGTCATCCAGCCAGGAGGTGCCTTCCGGGCTCACAAAGCTGATACCGCTCATGCTGATATCGAATAAATCGAAGGATCTGTCTTGAACATCGACGACCGGAGAAATGCTGCTCATCAGGGTTTTTGCGTTGAACCGCTCGGCACGGTAGAAAACCCGTCTACCTTCCCCACCCGTAAGCTCTTCATAATGTTTCATATCACGCCCACTATACGATTACTGAAATACGAATAAAAAAATACTTACCGTTTTCACGCTTTGTAACCTGAAACGTCCCCATCGGACATACAGTAACAAGAAAATAAACCCACGTTCCAAAGCAGTTGTTTTATTAACCATTTACATTAACTATAAAAATTAATACTGATTAACAACAGGTTAAGATTATATGCCAATCTGAAATAGAAAGACAACAAGTTAAGTTATTTAGGGGAAGAATGATCAAGAATACTACATATGGGGCTATATAGACAGAATTCGGGTATCCATTACAATAAGTTGTATATTTTTGAGGCAGGTTTGCAGGCTTCGACTAGAAATAGGGGCGTAGTTTTCGAATAATGGTTTCATAAATGTCACGCTTGAACGGGACAATAAGTCCGGGAAGCTCGTCAACGCCCGCCCAGCGCCATTCCGAGAATTCCGGATGGTCGGTCTCGATATTTATCTCATGGTCCTCTCCCAGAAAGCGGAACAGGAACCATTTTTGTTTTTGTCCCCGATATTTTCCCTTCCAGATTTTCCCAATCAGATCTTTCGGCAAATCATAATTGAGCCACTCGTCGAGGCCGTGTATGTGGGAAACGTTGCGGGTGCCGATTTCCTCCTCCAGCTCGCGAAAGGCGGCGTCAAGCGGGGTTTCGCCTTTATCAATGCCGCCTTGTGGCATTTGCCAATGTTCGCTGACGGTATCAATTCGCCTGGCAACGAACACTTTGTTCTGGTTGTTCAATACCATCATACCGGCGCAAGCCCGGTAAGGAAGATCGTCTGGGGAGGAAGAAGCGGTCATTTGATTTCCTGTCTGTCAACAACGGCGGAAATGGGGGCCAGTGTAATTCCCTTTGCCGCCAGCGATTCTGCCCATTTCGTCAGTCGTTCAATTGTCGCCGGGTACGGATATCCGACACCGACGGCGACGCCGTTTTGATGGGCAATACGTTCAAGCTCGGCCAGCCGCAAATTAAAGCTGTCATCGCCAACACGGTCATCCAGAAATCGGTTGTTGAGGGCAACCGGCAGGCCAAGCTCGCTGGCGACGCGGGCGCCAACGCTATTGCTGGCGGTCCGGCTATCCAGAAAGAGGAGGCCGCGTTCCTTGATGATTTCCAGCACCGGCTGAATATGGTCGCGAGACGCCGTAAATTTTGATCCCATCTGATTGGTGATCCCGACATATCCCTCAGCGCGGCCCAGAATCCAGTTGAGGCGGTCAAGATTTTCAAACGTGGTGAGGCTCGTGAGCAAGGCGCGCGGACCAGGGTTGATTTTGGGATATCCAACAGGCTCCATAGGTAATTGCAGCAGGACTTCATGCCCCGCTTTTCGCGCCTTGGCCATCCAGTCGCCCAAGGTCCGGCTATAGGGATTAAAGGCGAGGGTTATGGCGGCGGGCAAGCCGTCAATCACGGCGGCGGTCCGCGTCTTACTCATGCCAAGGTCGCTAATGATAAAGGCAATTCGAGGCTGATCGGCGGCGCCGTCAAAGGGGCGGGCATTCTTTTTCCAGAGCGGTAGCTCCGGACTGGCCACCTCTGTCTCAGCTATCGCAGGTGGTGTCGGTACGACGGCGGTCTCGACAGGCACCTCTGCAGCCGTCTCCATGATGACCGGTAATTTCTGATCAATCACCAATTTGTCTGTGGCCACCGGGGGTACTTTGTTCTCTTCTATCAGCGTGGCCATGGCCGCCGTTTTCACGCCCTCGATATCTACTTTCGCTGAGTCTGGCAGGGGCTCCACAATTGTTTTTGCGGCGGCCTCTGGCATTTTCGCGACTATCTCTGGCGTTTCTGCTGGTGTATCTGAAACCGTTGCCACGACCTCCTTTTCCAAATCCGCGGGCGCGGGCTGAGTCACTTCAGCGGGCGATTCAGTCTCTTCCGCAACTATCTTCGGAACGATCTCCCCGGATTTGGGAGCTATCTCCGGCGCGATACTCTCATCGACCGTCGGGGGAGGAGATACCGATGCCGCGGTATCAACCGATACCACATCGCTGGTTTCAGGCTTTTCGGGCGGCGTCGGTATGTCAGCGGTCGGTGCGACGTCTACAATTGCCTCAAGGGTGTCCGCTGCCGGGCGCGTATCGGTGGTGCTATCCGCTTGCGTAACGGTTATGTCGGCAGGTGCGTCATCGTCGGATGGGAGGGGTGTCACCGTTTCGGGGGCGGTCTCGACAACTTCGGCAATGGTCTCGCGTGCCAGAGGCGTCGCGGTTTCGGGAGCGATCTCGGCAATCTCCGCAATGGGCTCGCGTGCTAGGGACGCCGCGGCGGGCGTCGCCGGAGTCTCTGCAATACTATCAGCCTTTTCCTCAGCTTCTTTCTTACCTAAATCAATGGCGTCGACAACGGGCTTACCCTCCAGCTGCGTCTCTTGCGTCTCTGTGGTCTGTGGGCTCGGTGCCACGGAGGCGACCGATAAAGCGCTCGATATCTGCTCAGCAGCATTTGCGGGCGGTTTGGTGGTCACCTCGGGATTCTCGGCGATGGCCGGTGTGGCAATTTCGGCGCTGGCCGTCGTCGTGCCCTCGGGTATGTCGCGCAACGTATTGAGGAAGAGCCAGGCTGCGGCTCCAATGACGCCAAGGACGGCGAGGAAAGATAAAACGAACAAAACCGACACCCTGTTTCGAGGGGTCGGTTCTGTTACGCGGTTTTCAACTACATGTCGCACAATAATCCGGCCTTATAAGCGGAACCGGAACCTGAACATCTACGTGTCTACATCATTCAGGCCCTAAAGATGATTGTCTTATTTCGCATCTTTTTTGGCAAATAGCCAGACGCCTTTTAACAAATCCTTCGCCCGCAGGAGCTGGTAGTCGAGAATTTCTTCTGGCTCCTTTGCGCTCAGCTTGTCATCTTTGTCCTTGGTATCGGTTTCGGTGCCATTTTCAAGGTGATTTCGCAGGTCCGCTTCCGAACGTCCGGCTCTTTTTTTAAGTACTTCCAGTTTAGCCTGCTCTACCTCGATATCCGGAGTAATGCCCTTGGCCTGAATGGAATTTCCAGATGGCGTATAGTAGCGTGCCGTGGTCATCCGCATGGCACCGTTGCCCTGCAGCGGAACAATCGTCTGGACAGAGCCCTTGCCGAAGCTTTTGGTACCAAGGATAACCGCCCGGCCATGGTCTTGCAGCGCGCCGGCAACAATTTCCGAAGCACTGGCGGAACCACCATTGATAAGCACAACAATCGGCATGCCGTCGACGATATCGTCGATTTTGGCGTTATAGCGTTGTGCATCCTTGGATTTACGACCGCGGGTCGAGACAATCTCGCCTTTTGCCAGGAACGCGTCGGAGACCGCTATCGCCTGATCGAGCAAGCCGCCGGGGTTATTGCGCAGATCCAGAATGATGCCTTTAAAATCATCCCCGGCTTCGGCTTTCAGCTTATCGACGGTCTTTCGAAGTCCTTTGTCGGTTTGCTCGGTAAAGCTGGAAATCCGGACATAGAGGATACCGTCATCCTCAAGCTTGCCCCGAACCGATTGCACCGTGATAATGGCGCGGGTAATGGAAATCTCAACAGGCTCTTTTTCGCCTTCGCGCCGGATCGTCAGGGCGAGGTCCGTATCGACAAGGCCGCGCATTCTTTCAACGGCTTCTGATAATGTCAGACCCAGAACGGCTTCACCGTCCAGATGGGTGATATAATCACCAGCGAGTACGCCGGCCTTTGAGGCAGGGGTGTCATCAATGGGAGAAACGACTTTTACCAGTCCGTTTTCCATGGTGACTTCGATGCCAAGACCGCCGAACTTGCCGCGGGTCTGGACTTTCATGCCGTCATAGTTTTTTGGGTTCAGATAGCTTGAATGCGGGTCAAGGGAACTCAGCATGCCGTTGATGGCGGCTTCGATCAATTCCGCGTCATCGACTTCTTCGACATAGTCTTCGCGGACTTTGGCAAAGACATCTCCAAACAGGTTCAACTGACGATATGTTTCCGAGCTGGCCTCAACTTTATTCTCCGGCGTCGTTAAAATTGCGAGCGACAAGGTAACAACCGCCACTGTCAATACAACTGTCACAATATGTCTCATTATCCGCTAACCTTTCTATTCTCCGCCAATAGCCACGGAATGGGGTTTATTGGCGCACCTTGACTCCGTAACTCCATATAGAGTTTTGGTTTCGTATTGCCACTGTTTTCCATCTGCCCGACCGGCTCTCCGGCCAGCAGGAGCTGCCCGACGGAGCCGTCTATGGTTCCCATGCCTGACAGCAATGTATGAAATCCGTCACCATGATCAATAATCAGTAGCAGACCGTAATGCCGGAAAGGCCCGGCGAAGGCGATTTTGCCATCATAGGGGGATATTACGGCGGCGGCTGATCGTGATTCGATAACTATTCCCTTTTGCTGCCCGGCTTTCTGGGATTCATTGTAGTTTGAAATGATCCTGCCGCCAACTGGTAAAGGAAGTGTTCCCTTGGCGTCAAAAAAACGGCGGGCGACATTGACGCTGGCGACTTGCGTTGGCGCCGCGCGGACGGTTTCGGCGGCAGCTGGCGCGGACGGGATATCGTTTTTGGCAGCGTCGTCCTTAGCCAGTCGCTGCTGTCGTTTCTGTTCTTTCACGGCGAGCGCTATTTCCTGTTGAAGGCGTTTGCGCTTCGCGGCTTCCTGCTTTTTCCTGTCGCTTTCGAGTTTTTCAAGCAAGGCCGACATATTGCGTACGTTGGCGGTCAGCTTAGTGAGCCTGCCCTGTTCCGTGTCGCGCACGACCGATAATTTGTTTTGCGCAGTCCGTTTGGCAGTCAACAAACGGTCCAGTTCCTTCTGCTCGCCCTCCCGCTGATCACGAAGTGAGGCGAATTGCTGTTGCTCCGCAGCATATTGTGCCCGCAGCTCTTTCAGCGTGGCCAACTGGCGGGAGAGTTGATCGGCGTTCTTTTTAAGTTCCGGGACAATGGTTTGCAGCAACGATGATGCGCGCAAGCTGTTCACGAGCCCCGCCGGGTTGCCGACAATGGTTCCGGCCGGCTGCCGACTTAGATTAACAAGGGCAGATAGGGTGCTGGCAAGCTCCTTATTGCGTTTCGCCAGATCTTCCAATGTGTCATCTTCAACCTGCCGAATTTCTGACAGCCGATGTTCAACGTCGACCAGATTTTTATCCAGCGACGTAATGACCTTTGCGGCAACCACCAGGCTGCCTTTCAATTTACGAATATCATCATCGAGATTTTGCAGCTGGACTGTAAAATTCTTGTTGCGGCTGGCCGAGGCTGCCAATGCGTCCTTCAGGGATTTAAGGTCTGCATCCGCTGTATCGGCGACGGCGGCGCCAGATACCATCAGGCAAAGGACGACAATCCCGACAAAGTAGGCGAAAGCCGGGGAGATAAAACGCACGCTAAATGACTTACGACGCAACACGGTTGTTTATTTGCTCCTCCCCCGCCTTGATCAGATTTCTGCCCGTCATGTCTTTGGGGATGTCCATTCCCATTAATGTCAGGAGCGTCGGGGCAATATCGGCGAGTGTTCCATTCTCCAACCTGTTCGTCTTGCCGCCTGCCGCCAGGACAAAGGGCACGAGATTGGTGGTATGGGCCGTATGGGGCTTATGGGTTGCCGGGTCTTTCATCTGTTCGATATTGCCATGATCGGCGGTGATCAGCATGGCGCCGTTCACGGCTGTGACAGCCTCCGCCAGCCGTCCGATAATGCCGTCAATGACTTCCACAGCCTTGATCGCAGCGGACATTACGCCCGTGTGGCCGACCATGTCGGGATTGGCAAAATTGACGATGATCAGGTCAAATTTTCTGGATTCAATGGCGGCAGTCAGTTTGGCTTCGACTTCCGGCGCCGACATTTCCGGTTGCAGGTCATAGGTGGCGACTTTCGGGCTTGGGACCAGAATACGTTCCTCGCCTTCAAAGATTTTCTCTTCTCCGCCATTGAGGAAGAAGGTCACATGAGCATATTTCTCCGTCTCGGCGATGCGAAGCTGGGTGCGGCCCGACTTTGACACCACGTCGCCCAGGGTATTCAACACCTCAACCGGTGGGAAGAAAGCCGACACAGACTTCGCCAAAGCACTTGAATATTCCACCATGCCGTTAAGGGCGGCCAGGGCGGGTTGGCGCCCGCGATCAAATCCGTCAAACTCAGTGTCCGTCATGGCGATCATCATTTCCCGGGCCCGATCGGCGCGGAAATTGGCCATGATAAAGCCATCGCCATCTTTAATGCCGTTATATCCGGCGGTTATCAATGGTTTGATAAATTCGTCGGTTTCACCAGTCTCATAGGCACTCCGAACCGCATCGGCGGCTGATGTGAAATTGTCTCCGGCGGCGTCAAACATCGCCTTGTAGGCGAGCACCACCCGATCCCAGTTGTTATCCCGGTCCATGGCGAAATAGCGTCCACAGAGAGTGGCAATCCGCGCGTTTTTTAACGTGCCCAGTTGGTCATCCAGCTTCGCAACAAAATCAGCGCCGCTGGTCGGCGGGGTATCGCGGCCATCCAGAAAGCCGTGTAGTTCGACTTTAATACCGGCGTTATCCAAGATCCGCGCCAGGGCAAACATGTGATCCTGATGGGAATGCACCCCCCCTGGTGACAGCAGACCGGCGATATGGCACGCGCCGCCAGATGCCATTAATTTTGCTATCAGATCCTGAATCCCGGGATTATCGTCCAACTCGCCAGTCTCGATCGCGCGGTTGACCCGAGGCAAATCCTGCAGCACCACGCGGCCGCTGCCGATTGTCATATGACCGACTTCGGAATTGCCCATTTGTCCATCCGGCAATCCGACATCTTGGCCAGAGGTACCGAGCAGGCTGTGGGGTCGGGTCGAGCTTAAACGGTCCCAGTTCGGGGTATTCCCGGCAGCAATGGCATTATCCAGATCGGTTTCGCTATGGCCCCAACCATCCAGAATACAGAGCAGAACAGGCGTTTTTGGTGTTTTTTCGGATCGATTCGTCATGACGTGGTTATAAACCTGTTGGGTTTAAGATTCTATTAGTTTCACGCTCGGTGATAGGGGTGATTGCTTAAAATTGAGGCCGCCCGATAAAGCTGCTCACTGAGCAGCCCCCGAACCAGTAAATGCGGCCAGGTCATGGCACCGAGCGAGATCAGCTTATCAGCCGCGTCGAATGTGGATTG
>NVRR01000128.1 GCA_002732675.1 Sneathiella sp.
AATTCTGATGTGTTTGCAAAAGATCTTCTGTTCGCCACCCTTGATCCGACCATGCGCAAAATCGTCCTGCCCGGCGGTCAATCCGTCATTTTGTCTGACACCGTCGGTTTCATCTCTGACTTGCCCACCGAGCTTGTGGCGGCCTTTCGCGCGACACTGGAAGAGGTGCTGGAGGCGGACCTGATCGTCCATGTCCGCGATATCATCCATTCGGATACGGAAGCACAGAAAAAGGACGTTTTTGAAGTACTGGAACGGCTCGGTGTCAAAACCGATGATGAGGCGGGCTATCTGGAAGTGCTCAATAAAATCGACCTGCTTATGGCAGATGAAAAGCTGATTGTGCTGAATAATGCAGAGCGTCATGAGAATTCCATCGCCATATCCGCCGTATCGGGTGAGGGGGCTGAGGCCTTTCTGGCCCTCGTGGAGAAAAAGCTGACGGCAAAGCAGAAGGTGATCTCCATCGACCTGCCAGCGGCCGATGGCGCCACTCTGTCTTGGATCTATCGTCATGGTAACGTCCTCGACCGGAGCGATCAGGAAGATAGGGTGACAATAGATGTTAAACTATCAGATGAAGATAGAGGCCGGCTTGAAAAAATGTTAAATATAACGCTGTAAGTTATTGTTTTTATTTATTTTTAACTTGATTCCAAAGATCATCCATCTCCGCCAGGTCACTTTGCTCCGGGGTCTTGCCGCGGGCCTTCAACATAGCTTCTACGCCCTGAAAACGTCCTGTAAACTTACGGTTTGCCGCCCGTAAAACGGTTTCCGGCTCTAAATTCAGATGACGGCCGAGGTTGGCAAGGACAAACATCAGGTCGCCATATTCTTCTTCGATGCGCGCCTGACCGCCGCCGTTGTCGATTTCCGCCCGCAACTCCCCAATTTCCTCATTGATCTTCTCAAATACCGGCGCGATATCAGGCCAGTCGAAGCCGACACGCGCGGCTCTATTCTGTAACTTGACGGCACGCGTCAGGGCAGGGAGGTTGCTCGCGACCCCGTCAAGTGCGGAAGGAACCTGCCCGGGTTTGGATTTCCGGGCGCGCTCCTGTGCTTTGGTTTCTTCCCAGGCGATGGTCTGCGCCTCGGCCGTCGCAATATTGCTATTGCCGAAGACATGGGGGTGTCGGCGGATCATTTTATCGGATATGGCATCGATCACGCCATCAAAGTCGAAACTGCCGTCTTCCTTGGCCATCTGGGCGTAAAACACGACCTGAAACATCAAGTCGCCCAACTCGTCCTTTAGTTCCGCCATGTCACCAGACGCAATTGCCTCCGCCACCTCATAGGCTTCCTCGATGGTATGGGGGGCGATGGTCTCAAAGCTCTGTTCCAGGTCCCACGGGCAGCCACCATCAGGGTTGCGCAGCCGCGCCATGATATCAAGCAAACGATTGATCGGCGTGCTGGAATCAAGTTTTTCCATGGGGAGGGCCTTTTAGTGATTAATTGCGTCTGCGGGCAGTTTATTTATTTCCTTATCCCGGCGCCAGACGTAACATTACTTGCCCGAAAAATAATCAGAGACAGCATGCTCGACACAGATCCACAAAAGCCCAAAAAGATCCGCAAACCAAAGGAGCCAACCGAAAAATGGCTACGGGATCAGGCGCTTCGCTATTTAAATCGGTTTCCAGCGACAACCATGAAAATGCACCAGCATCTTCAGAAGAAAGCCGCGCCGAACCTTGAGTTTTTCGACGTCACGGAAAGTAATTTGATCGGAAATATCGATCGCGTGATAGAAAACCTCGTCCGCGCCGGGTTTATGAACGATGATGAATTCGCGGCCAGCAAGGCCCGCGTCATGGCGAAGCAGGGCAAATCAACGGCTCAAATCGGTGCCAAGCTACAGGAACTGGGCTTTACGGAAACCCAGATGGACGCGGCGATTGCTGCGCTTGGGGAGGATCCATACAAACGCGATCTTCGCGCCGCCGCGCGCTATGTCAAACGCCGAAAATTCGGTCCCTATAAACCGACAGAAATCCGAAGCGACCGCCGCGACAAAGAACTCGCCTCCCTGGCCCGCCAGGGATTTTCCTATGACATCGCCACGAAAGCTCTGGATGCAGAAACAACAGAGGATATCGACGCCCTTATTTCTGATTTTTCTGCATCATAAGACTGTGGGGCAGGAAGATATGACCCGGCTTTACATAAATATTCGCTCATTCTCGACAAAAATTGTTTTATTGAAAAGTCCCAAATCCAATGGGTTCGGTAACCTTATATCCTCAAGGCTAGGGGGAATGCCGTTCTTATGTTCAAAATTTCTGTCTATTTGCGAGATAAATATCAAGATGCATTTCATCTCCCGCGCATATGCCTTTAAATCCTCGATTTGTGTCTGAAGTGTCGGTTTATATCGTTGCTGGTCGAGTAATTGCAGGTAATCTACTACAATCAGCGAGCCTTCTGAGACCAAACCTTTCGTCTTACTGATAATGTAGACAGAAGAAATACCATCAGAACAATCCAGTGTTAGTAGCGGGTGATTTGGGCCATATGCCTCATCAAGTGCGGCAAGCTTTAAGGCAACATCCTTGGCGGTGTATTCGAAGGAAAAAAAGAAACAATGCAGGTTGTCCTTAATAGCTTGCAGCAAGAGCTGTAATGCCAAGATCGTTTTACCCAGACCAGGCCGGGCACCGACAAGGACGAGGTCGCCGGGATTGAGATAATCCAGAATATCTTCTCTGGTTTTTGGGACTAGATCCTTCGCTTTTGACTGCAAAAGACTCCAGGAGGGGAAGCCTTCCGTCCTGGCGATCTGATCCAAAGCCACCACCATTGTAACGGATTGGGATCGTTTCAGATCTTTGGCTTGACGTTTTAAGACATGAATAGGCGCTGTAAGTTTCATCGGAACCTCCAATTGCGGGTTCTTAAAACATTCCCTTCTTCTGCTTTAAACCCCAATTAAAGGTCTGTAAATGCAACAAAGCAACTCTACACTCAAATGCTTTCCCAGTGAAGGGGGGATGCGCGAGTTCAACACCGACGGAGTTTATCAGATCAGCATTGAAATTCAAAGACAAGACCACCTTTGGGGTAGGTGGCGCCCCACTATAGTATTTTGCGCATAATATATATTATGATTGTATTAATTATGAGGAAAACAACCAAATGGCGTATTATCGTAAGTCTGGCTTTAAGGCTCCCTCCCGTCGTCGCAGGACTTCTACTCGCGGTCGTAGTTCTAGCTATGGTGGTAAACGCAGACGATCCACAGGTGGTAAACGCGCTGGTCGATCTTCTCAGACTATTCGTATTGTCATCGAGCAACCCAATCAATCCAGTGCCGGACGTGTAGAAACTCTCGGTCAAATGGTTGCTAAACCGACAAACAAAAATTCTAAATTTTAAGGGCAGGGGGGTTTTACCCTCTTTGCCATGGAGTAATTAATGACCCAAGTTGTTATGTCGTCAACGCCGCAAACTGCACGCGTTTCTCGTAGGCCCTCTCATCCTTTTTCGTTGAAAGGTGTACGGCCTTGGCAAATTCAACCGATGTTGATTGCGCCAGTTTTGCCCGGTGAAACTATGAAAAATCTGCTATTGCAGTCGAGGGTTATTACTGACCCTCTGAACCATCCGTTAATTGGCTGGCATGCGGAATATTATTTTTTCTATGTCAAGCATCGGGATTTGAACGACCGTGCATTGTTCGAAAGCATGGTTCTTGATCCTTCAACTGATTTAACATCATTGGATAGTACCTCAGATGCGAAAACCTATCATAAAGGCTCCAGCGATACCCAAGATATTAATTGGTCACGACTTTGTCTTGATCGCGTTACGGAAGTTTTTTTCCGGGGCGAAGGTGAAGCCATATTGGAAGCTGCTATTGATGGCCTTCCACTCGCAAATATTGGTCGTATGGATTTTACTGACAGTCTTGCACTGGACAGTTCGGTTAATGAGCCGGGCGATGTTGATCTTACTTCGGCGGTTGCAGGGCAAGGGGATGGTACCACTGCTGTAAAGGCAAGCGAGATTGACGAAGTAATGCGGAATTATGAATTTCTGCGGGCTAATAATCTTGTTCAGATGACGTATCAAGATTTTCTTGCAACATACGGTATTCGTCCTGCCAAGCAAGATATCCATGAACCGGAACTTATTCGTTATGTCAGGGACTGGACATATCCTACAAACACCGTTGACCCGGCTACCGGGTCGCCGAGCACTGCTTGCTCATGGACTATCAGTGAACGTGCGGATAAGGATCGTTTGTTCACAGAGCCCGGCTTTATTTTTGGGTGTCAGGTTATCCGGCCCAAAGTCTATGCGTCGTCAATTGTTAGTTCATTGACAAGCATAATGAATAAGGCAGTTGACTGGCTTCCAGCCGTTCTTGCGGACGATCCTTGGACATCTATTCGTCAAGTCGCCGCTAATCAAGCACCTATTACTAATATGGAAGCGGATTATTTGGTGGATATTAAGGATTTGTTCATTCATGGCGAGCAATATCTTAACTTCGATCCCGCCGAGGTTGAGGCGGACGGAGCGATCAATGTCCCCGATTGGTCTGCACCGGATATCGTACGTCGCTACGCGAACGCTGATGCTGCGGATACCTTGTTCACAACACCTGTGTCAGCAAATTCCATCCGCTCGGATGGGATCGTGTCTCTAAACATCCTTGGGAGGTTATCTGATACCTCCCCAATGGGCGTTGGTACCTAGTGGGTACTGTTTAGAGCGAAAAGGCCGTTAGCGGCCTTTCAGGGGCGCATACCGAACACACCGGTTGCGCCCTTCGTTTTGAGTAGTCCTGTCACGCGACATAGTCGCGTTCTTGTATAACTACTCATAAGTGACACTACATGTAGTGGGGAGCCTATGCGATTATACCATCATCGTGATTTGGTCAGGATGATTACCCGCGCTATCGCGGCTGGCGGCAAACGCCTAAATCAGATGGACACGGAGTGGGACATAGCTGGCAACTGCCAGAATTCGTACACACAGGAAATGTACGCAAGACCAGAGAGAAGCAATATGAACGCTGTCGGCAACCGGGATATTGTCATTGGTCCAGGGCTGCCGCATTCTTTGAGGTTATTTATGCATACACGATGCCGTAAATGTGAAAACTGTCTCAAACACCGCGCCGCTATATGGCGGTGTCGGGCGAGGGATGAAATTAAAGCTTCATCCCGCACATGGTTCGGCACATTGACTTGCCGACCGGAGGAACATTATATGTTCCGGCTGAAAGCAATTGCGTACGCTAAGTCTCGCAAAGTTGTATTTGATGATTGTTCTGACCACGAACAATTCACTCGCACCGTTGCTGTTATCAGCAAGGAAATTACAAAATGGATAAAGCGGCTTCGTAAGAATACAGGTTCGCCGCTTCGCTATCTCATAGTGGTAGAAAAACATAAATCAGGTGATCCGCATTTTCACCTGTTGATCCATGAAGTGGATGAAGATCAGCCTGTACTCCATCGCCACCTAAATCAGTTGTGGACGTATGGGTTCGATCACTTCAAGCTTGTTGAAGGTGACAAGGCTGCAAATTATGTATGTAAATACTTATCTAAATCGCTTCTGGCAAGAGTGCGGGCCAGTAAGCGATATGGAGCGTATAACGATCTAATTATCATAGAGACCGGAGGGAAACGTGATGCAATGACCCTAAAACAATTAACTAGAAACTCTGTTTTTTAATTTTATTTAGACTGTACAAAGATATGTCAATATACCCAGCAGGACAGACCCGACGTAGGAGTAGGGGGCGAGGCTCTCAATCGCAAACGGGGAAAGTCCCAAGGCCGGCAAATAATAATACATCTAGACGGCCTTTAAAGGCACCGGCCAATAATAATGCGCTTCAGGTGCCCAACAAAAGCTTAAAAGCTTCAAGGAAGCTTACTCGTCTAGCATCTAGGAGGCTTTTGAAATTCGTTCCGTATGTCGGAACGTTACTTACTCTTTATGAACTCTATGAGTTGTATGAAGAGTATTATAAATCGTCGCAAGAAGGTGGATGGATACTGCACGGTGAGGGGAACCATGTGGTTCCTGCCGAGGGTGTTTATGGACCAGATTTTTCTTGGCGTGGTGCAGGTGATGCTGGCACAGGCTATCCAAGAAATGCTGATTTTAATCATTTGACTAGGACAAATTTTAATTATTGGCCACCTGCGGATGATCCAATTCATACATATTTGACACGGTTACGTCCGGTTAATGGATCGAATTGGAAAAGGGCTATTCGGTCGTGGTATCGCGACCATTATGAGCCGGGTTATCCCGGCAATGTTAGATCATTGCCTATGCCAGCAACTAGACCGTTACCCAATTTGGATCCTTGGGAACTTCCAATTGGAAAACCGGTTTATGTAACTCCATTGCCTTACAAGGCATTACCATATAGGCCGGAATTTCTTCCACATAGAGCACCCTCAGAAAGGTCAGATCGGGGACATAATCGAGAACCGCGATTAGCCACACGGTTTCATCCGAGGAAACCGGGTAGAAATGTTAGGGAGAGAAAAGTTAGATCAAATGTTTCATTTGTTCTTCTGCGCATCCGTGATCTCGCTGGCGATGTTACTGAGGCTCTCGATATTGTTGATGCAATATATAATTCGTTGCCGGATGATATCCATAATCGTATCCGTCATGCAGATGTTAAGTTGAAGTTAACACTTATATACGAAAATTGGGATCGTATTGATATCGAGCAAGCAGCAATTAATATCTTGACAAATGAGGTGCAAGATTTGTTAATTGGAAAATCCGTTGGTGCAATAGATCACTCATCCTTTGGTAGTCGTCCATTGGGGATCACAGCGGGACCTGCAATCTAAGGTTTAAAGGAAAATAACCATAGATTCGCATAATATATATTATGGAAAATATTATATTAAATAGACCGCGCTTTAGACCATTTGGCGCTTGAAACCAACCAATATCATTAAGGTCATCTTCCTCGGCAATCCTGAACGTGATGTTCGCGGACATCTAGACCTCGATTTTCATGCCGTCATAGGCAGGTTCGACGCCTTTTGGTAGATCTCTGATCAGTGTCTGATAATCCAGATCCACATGCATATTGGTGAGTATGGCGCGCCTTGGTTTCAGCCGTTCAATCCATTTAAGGGCGGTTTCCAGATTAACATGGGTCGGATGCGGCGCATAGCGCATGGCGTCGACAATCCAGGTATCAACGCCCGCCAAAATCTCAAACCCGCGATCATCAAGGTTAACCAGATCATTTGAATAGCCGATAGACCCCATACGAAAGCCGAGGCTGTTGATACCGCCATGATCCTGGACGAACGGAATGAAATCGATATTACCAATGGCAAACGGTCCGTCAATAAAGTGTTCGTTTAATATGGCAGGGTAAGAATTCCCCTCAAGCTGTTTAAAACAATAGTCAAAGCGGCGCATTAAGACCGACAAGGTTTGATTATCACTCCAGACATCAATGCGTTTGCGGTGGCGAATGGCCAGCACCCGCAGTTCATCAATACCGTGGCATTGATCCGCATGTTCATGGGTCCAGACGACCCCGTCGAGGTCATCAATGTCGGCGTCGAGAAGTTGCTGGCGGATGTCCGGCGACGTATCGATGAGCACCTGTGTGCCTTCGTTTTTCACGAAAATCGAACAGCGCCGGCGGTTGTTTTTGGGCTCATCCGGATCGCAAGCTCCCCAATCATTGCCGATACGCGGCACGCCACCGGAGGTCCCGCACCCAAGTATTGTGACTTCCATTAAAGTACTCGTTCTATCTTGTTGAAAAGATTAAAAAAATTGTCTGTCGTTGTCAGTGCAAGGTCGTCAAAATTGATACCCTTGATCTCGGCAACTCGCTCGGCCGTATGTTTAACGAACGACGGCTCGTTATCTTTACCGCGCTTAGGTACGGGCGCGAGATACGGGCTGTCTGTTTCCACCAGCAACCTGTCCATCGGCAGCCTGGCGACATGATCCTGTAATTCCTTGGCGGCCTTGAAAGTCACGATGCCGGATATTGAAATGTAAAATCCAATTTCCATTGATTTTTCAGCAACTTCCCACCCAGAGCTAAAGCAATGTATGACCCCTGTAAACGGCCCCTTTTTATATTCTTCTTGTAACATGCTGACCGTATCTTCATCGGCATTGCGGGTATGGACGATGAGTGGCAATCCGGTCTCCCGCGCGGCATCAATATGGATCTTGAAAGATCGTTTCTGCAAATCCCGCGGTGCATGTTCATAGAAGTAATCAAGGCCGGTTTCGCCAATGGCAACCACTTTCGGGTGCTGGGCGAATTCAATCAGTTTCGCAACCGTCACCTCGTCACCCTCGGTTTCCGCTTCATGAGGGTGAACCCCGACCGAGCAATGAATATTGTCATAGCGTTCCGCGATGGCACGGACATCCGCAAACTCCCGGAGCTTGGTGCCAATGGTCAGCATATGCCCGACACCGGCGTCCGCTGCGCGGGCAACCACATCGTCAAGCTGGCTGTTCAGCTGGTCAAAATTCAAATGGCAGTGGC
>NVRR01000129.1 GCA_002732675.1 Sneathiella sp.
TTATTTTGATGGATGAGCCCTGTTCGGCGCTCGATCCGATTGCCACGGCAAAAGTCGAGGACTTGATCGAAGAGCTGAAGGAAAACTACTCCATCATCATTGTTACCCATTCCATGCAGCAGGCGGCGCGAATTTCCCAGAAAACAGCGTTCTTCCATTTGGGGGAAATTGTTGAGGTTGGCGATACAGAGCAGATTTTCACCAGCCCCTCTGATAAGCGGACGCAGGGTTATATTACCGGCCGGTTCGGCTGATCGCCATATTTGAGACGAGGAGACTAGTAAAATGAGTGGAACAGGACACACAGTAGCGTCTTATGACGAGGACCTCGAGGCGATGCGTAATGCCATTATTGAAATGGGTGGCATGGCGGAGCAACAACTTGACTCGGCCGTGCGGGCCTTTGTTGGAAAAAACGTAGAACTTGCCGCGCAGACGGTCGCCGCCGACGCGGCAATTGATGAACTTGAGCACACCATCGACTCCATGGCCATTCGTGTGCTGGCGCTTCGAAGCCCGGTCGCAGGTGATTTGCGTATCGTTATTTCAGCCTTGAAAATCGCGTCGGTGCTGGAGCGGGTCGCAGATTACGCCACCAATATTGCGAAACGTGTCATTGCCCTCAACGAAGCGGCAGAGATCCGACAAATGTCGACACTCCCGCGGATGGGTGAGTTGGTGCAGCGTATGATCAGTGATACCCTGAAGGCTTATGCACAGGAAGATGCGGTTCTGGCGTTGGATGTCTGGAAGCGCGATCAGGAAGTTGATCAGCTTTATAACAGCATGTTCCGTGAGCTGCTGACCTATATGATGGAAGATCCGCGCAGCATTACCAGTTGTACGCATTTGATCTTTATGGCCAAGAATATTGAGCGCATCGGTGATCATATGACCAACATTGCGGAAATAATTATGTATCAGGTGGACGGCGCCCTGCCAACGGAAGCGCGCCCAAAGGCTGACAAGACCAGTGTCACAATGATTGAACAACCAAGTGGATCCTGAATAAGATGAAAATACTCATCGTAGAAGACGAACCGGCAATGGTGGAGCTGCTTCGCTATAATCTGGAAAGCGAAGGCTTCGATGTTGCCTCGGCTCCGGACGGCGAAGAGGGGATGTTGGCGATTGAGGAGCAGTCACCGGATTTAGTACTTCTGGACTGGATGTTGCCAAAAGTGTCCGGGATTGAACTTTGCCGCCGATTGCGTCGTAATCAGAAATTCAAGGCCCTTCCGGTTATCATGATAACAGCCCGCGGCGAGGAAACGGATCGGGTGCGCGGGCTGGACGTTGGCGCTGACGATTATGTGTCAAAACCCTTTTCGCCGGCTGAGTTGATGGCACGAATCCGTGCCGTTCTCCGGCGCGGTAATCCTGACATCGGTAGTGACGTTCTGACCATTTCTGATGTCAATATGGATCTTGTCGGCTATAAAGTCACCAGAGGGTCACGCGCCGTGCATTTGGGCCCAACGGAATTCAAGTTATTGCGGTTTTTCATGGAACGGCCGGGGCGGGTTCTGAGCCGAGAGCAATTGCTGGATGGCGTCTGGGGCCAAAATGTCTATGTAGAGGACCGCACCGTCGATGTTCATATTCGCCGTTTGCGAAAAGTCCTGAATGAGACCGGAGAACCGGACTTGATCAGGACCGTGCGGGCCGTTGGCTATTGTTTCGAAAAGCCCTCGAATTGAGGACCCTCATCCTTGGGGGCCAGGCCTTAGTTTGACGACGCCATTTTCGCTTTTTCTTTAAGTTCGGAGATCAGGCCATCGACACCGCCCCTATTGTTGACGACGGAGGCAAATTCGGAACGCTGCGTCAGTGCCATGCTCACGCCCTCGATGATCACATCTACAATTTTCTGCTTGCCATCGTTTGTTCGTACCCGCCAATCCAATTTAATGGGGGGACCCTGCGGGCGCTCAATCAAGGTATAAACAAGCGATTCCTTGTCGTTAATAGATTTAGAATCAATAATCTTAATATTCTCACCTGAGTAAGTGCCGATCTTCTGGGCATAGCTGGAAACCATGTAGTTCCGAAAAACGGCCCGGAATTCTGTTTTCTGAGCCTTTGTTGCTCCTCTCCAGCTGCGCCCGAGAACGAAGCGAGCGATGCGCGGCATATCGAAATCCGCATCGAGGAACTGGTCAAACTTCTGTTCTTTCTGCTCTTCGGATAAGGACTTGTCAGAGAGTATCTTCACGGCCTGGCTGCCGAGAGACTCGATCAGCGCCTTTGCCCCTGCTTCCTTTGATTCCGCAGCGATCACCGGTGCTTGAATGACGGCAATCGCCGTGACAGCCACAATTATTAGCAAAATCGGCAGCTTGCAATGTTTCAACATAACTAACTCCTATCGGATACTCATATATTCTTAGAAGGAAAATACGGCCATTTCAGGAATATTTGGCCCTGATAATACTAATCTAGCTTTTCTTAGCCGTCGGGGCGTCATCCTCGTCGAAGGACATGTCCGGCAATTGCGCTGGGTTTCCTTTGCCATTGAGGATCAGATTGTTACGATTCTGGCGATACAGGCTCCGTATGGTCGCATAGAAATCGATAGAGTTTTTCTCAATTTCATCTAATGCCTCAATGGAGCGGGAGCGCGCGTCAATGCCACTAACAGCAAATCTCGTAACACCAACATAATCAAGATCGTTATTGTCAGCGGCAATATTCACCGGGTCGATAAAATAGTCGACAACACCGCCAGTGGCAGCACGCGTCGTATTCGGTCCTACGAGAGGAATAACGAGATAAGGGCCTTCCGGAGCTCCCCAGACAGCAAAGGTCTGTCCCATATCTTCTTCACCTGTATTCAGTTGGGCAACATCGAAGAGGCCGCCGATACCCCAAAGTGTATTGATGAAGAAAGCACCCATGTTATCACCGGCACGATTCAATTCGCCCTGCAGGACGTTGTTGATAAAGTAAATCGGTTGCGACAGGTTGGTCAGAAAATTCCGAACACTGTTACGAACAGGATTGGGAAGAACGCCGCGATAAATCTCTGCAACGGGTTTGAGGAATAACGCATCGAGCGCGTAATTTACATTAAAGAAATATCGGTTCATCGGCTCCAGTGGATCATACACTTCCTGATACATGACCTGGGCGGGTTTGCCATCTTCCGCTGGTGATTTTGCACAAGCGGCAACGGACGCGAGCAACACTAAAGCCGCCGCGCAATTTACGAAAGAAGAGAAGTTAAGTCGCAAACGCATGCCTGTATTTCCGGTTTTTATTAATTGGCACCAAATCTAGATTTTACTCTACACGGTAACCGTTACCTAAATCTTTACTCAATTTACCTGATTTGCCTACAGCTAATTTTCAGTACCGAAAAATTAACGCTAATTCAGATATATATCTACATCTGGTATCATAGGCAGGTTTTCAACGCGAGTCGCGGTCTACCGACGCCTTCATAATCCCACTGGGTGTTGCGAAAATGAGACTGTTCGCTGTCTTTTTTTCTGTACAAAGATATAAGGATATGTTTATGTCACGCGAATATTGGAGATTTTGAGGTCATTTTGGATAATTTACTTCAAGGATTGCGGGCTGCTGGAGAGGAGACCCGCTTGCGGTTGCTGGTTCTGTGCGGTCATTCCGAATTGACGGTAAGTGAGCTCACTCAGATTCTTGGGCAGAGCCAGCCGCGTGTGTCGCGCCATCTGAAGCTTCTCTGCGACGCGGGCCTTCTGGATCGTTATCAGGAAGGCAGCTGGGTTTTCTACCGTTTGTCCGCCAAAGCCAATGGATCTGTTCTGGCGCGGACCCTTGTTGATCTGGTCCCTGTGAATGATGCCATTGTCTCGCGGGATCTGGAACGGCTGGAAGCTGTTAAAAAAACCCGCGGCATGGCGGCAGAACAATATTTTAAGGAAAATGCGGCGGACTGGCGGCAAATCAGATCTTTGCACGTCCCGGAAAAGGATGTGGAAAATATTCTCCTCAGCGTTTTCGAAGGACAGGGAATTACGGATTTCCTGGATATCGGGACAGGCACCGGTCGGATGCTGGAGTTGTTCGGGCCGTTGGTCGAACATGCCATCGGCATCGACAGCAGCCGGGAAATGCTGTCGTTCGCCCGCACGGCCATAGACGATGCCGGTCTTCGGAATTGTCAGGTGCGCCTTGCGGATATGTATAATCTGCCATTTGCCAGTCAGTCTCAGGACGCTATTGTTGTCCATCAGGTGCTGCATTATGCGCAAAGCCCGGAAAAAGTAATACAGGAGGCGGGACGCCTGCTCCGGCCAGGCGGGGTGCTGGCCATCGTTGATTTCGGCCCCCATAATATAGAGAATTTACGCTCCGAACATGCGCATCGCCAGATGGGGTTCGCCGCAGAAGATATCCAACAATATTTTAAACTTGCCCGCTTGCATCCAAAAGATTTACACGTCCTCAAAGGTGATCCGCTCACCGTGAATATCTGGACCGCTGTTGCCGATGCGAAAGCCCAGCCCATAGGAGTTGCGTTATGAGTATTTCCGGAATTGCCCCCAGCCAGAACACGGCGAGCAGCCTTGTCACGCCGGGGCAGGCCAACCGGGTCGAAGTGTCATTCGAGTTTTTCCCGCCAACATCCGAAGTTTTAGCCGAAAAACATTGGCAAGCCTTATCGCGTCTCGCGCCGTTGGGGCCGAAATTTGTCTCCGTCACCTATGGCGCCGGGGGATCGACGCGCGAACGCACCCATGCGCTTGTTAGCCGCATCCGACAGGAAACTGATTTGGAACCGGCGGCGCATCTGACCTGCGTCGGGGCAACCATTGAAGAGATCGAAGGGGTAGCGGAATCTTACTGGAATAGCGGGATCAAGCATATTGTTGCTCTGCGCGGCGACCCGCCGGAAGGCGAAGATACTTTTCGGCCGCATTTGGGTGGGTTTAACGGCTCAGTTGAATTGATTACACATTTGAAGAAAATGCATGATTTCGAAATAACCGTCGGCTGTTATCCTGAAATTCACCCGGAAGCCAAATCGAGCCTGGCAGATATCGATTATCTGAAGCGCAAGATGGATGCAGGCGCGACCCGCGCGATTACCCAATTTTTCTTTGATCCGGACGTCTATTTACGGTTCGTCGACCGGGCGCAGGCGCATGGCATCACGATTCCGATCGTGCCCGGGATTTTACCTGTCACCAGCTATTCCAAGATCCGCCAGTTCAGCGGGCAGTGCGGCACGCAAGTGCCCGCCTGGCTCACCCATCTGTTTGAGACCCTGGATGAAGATCCGGCGACGCGCAATCTGGTGGCGGCCATGGTCGCGGCCGAGCAGTGCAAGCAATTGCAGCGGGCAGGGGTCACAGATTTCCACTTCTACACACTCAATCGTGCCGATCTTGTTTATTCCGTCTGTCATACTCTGGGGCTCCGCCCGGACCAACTCGTTAGCAGTTCTTGAAGGATCAGTTATGAAGAAGTCACTGGCATTTAGCCAAATTGAAGAGATCTTGAGCCGCCGCATCATGGTTCTGGATGGCGCCATGGGGACGATGATCCAGGGCTTCAGGCTGCAAGAAGCGGATTATCGCGGAACGGCTTATGCCAACAGCAGTACGGACTTGAAGGGGAATAATGACCTTCTGAGTCTGACCATGCCCGAGGTGATTGAGGGCATCCATAATGACTTTCTGGCAGCCGGTGCGGACATTCTTGAAACCAATACGTTTAACTCGACCGCAATTGCCCAGGCTGACTACGGCCTTGAAAGCGAAGTCTATGAGTTGAACCGGCAATCGGCCGTACTTGCAAGAAAAGCTGCTGATAAATGGACAGAACAAACACCGGAAAAGCCACGCTTTGTGGCAGGCGTGCTTGGACCGACCAATCGCACAGCGTCGATCTCGCCAGACGTCAATGATCCGGGATTTCGAAATGTTACATTCGATGAGTTGGTCACGGCCTATGATGAGGCCCTGCGCGGACTTTTGGAGGGCGGCGCACAGCTTATTCTGATCGAAACAGTCTTCGATAGCCTTAACTGTAAAGCGGCGATTTACGCGGTGCTGCGGCATTTTGATGAAATAGGTATTCGCCATCCCGTCATGGTTTCCGGAACCATCACCGATGCCTCTGGACGGACGTTGTCCGGCCAGACGGCTGAGGCGTTCTGGGCCTCCATGGCGCATGTAAACCCCATCAGTATTGGCTTTAATTGTGCGTTGGGTGCCAAAGACTTACGCCCGCATGTTCAATCGGTATCGAATATCGCGACGACACGCGTCAGCGTTCATCCCAATGCTGGACTTCCCAATGAGCTTGGCGACTATGACGACACGCCGGAATATATGGCGGAGCAATTGCGCGAGTTTGCCCAAAGCGGTCTTGTGAATATCGTTGGCGGTTGTTGCGGCACCCGGCCCGAGCATATCGCAGCCATTACCGAAGCGGTTGTTGATATTAAGCCGCGCCTTATTCCAAAATTAGAGCCTGTTTGCCGCTTAAGCGGACTTGAGCCGCTTTATATGGATGATGTCGCCGGTTTCGTGAATGTCGGCGAAAGGACCAATGTCGCGGGTTCTGCCAAGTTCAAGAAGCTGATTATGGACGGTGATTATGACACCGCCCTTGATATTGCGCGCGAGCAGGTGATCAACGGGGCCCAAATCGTCGATGTGAATATGGATGACGCCATGCTTGAGGCGGAGACGGCCATGCCGATTTTCCTCAATCTGATCGCATCTGAACCTGATATCAGCCGGGTACCGTTGATGATCGATAGTTCCAAATGGTCCGTGCTGGAAGCTGGCTTGAAGACCATGCAGGGCAAAGGTATTGTCAATTCCATCTCCTTGAAAGAGGGCGAAGAGGAATTTATTGCCCACGCCCGGGAAATCCGCCGCTATGGCGCTGCGACTGTCGTCATGGCATTTGATGAAGACGGGCAGGCCGACAGCAAGGAGCGGATGATCGAGATTTGCACACGGTCCTATAAAATCCTGACAGAAGAAGTGGGCTTTCCGCCCGAAGATATCATTTTTGATCCGAATGTTTTCCCCATTGCCACGGGGATTGAAGAGCATTCCAACTTCTCCCGTCATTATATTGAAGCCACGAAAGAGTTGAAGGAAAAGCTCCCGCATATCCTCATCAGCGGCGGCGTTAGTAATATGTCTTTCTCGTTTCGCGGTAATAACCCGATGCGCGAGGCCATGCATTCGGTCTTTCTCTATCACGCCATTCAGGCCGGGATGGATATGGGCATTGTCAATGCCGGGCAGCTGGCTGTCTATTCCGATATTCCGGACGATCTTCGGGAACGGATCGAAGATGTCGTCTTTAACAAGCGCGACGACGGCACCGAGCGGCTTTTGGAAGTTGCCGAGCAGGCCATTGGTCAGAAACGCAGCAGTGTCATTGATCTTTCCTGGCGGGAAGGGACGGTGGGCGAGCGGCTGACCCATGCGCTGGTCAAGGGTATCTCGGATTATGTTGTCGAGGATGCGGAGGAAGCACGCCAAAATCTTCCGCGCCCCATTCAGGTGATCGAGGGGCCGTTGATGGATGGCATGAATGTGGTCGGGGATCTGTTTGGCTCCGGTAAGATGTTCTTGCCGCAAGTGGTGAAAAGTGCGCGTGTCATGAAACAGGCAGTGGCGCATTTGCTCCCCTTTATCGAGGCTGAGAAAAAAGCAAGCGGCGGAATTTCCACCAAAGGCAAGATCCTGCTGGCGACCGTGAAAGGCGATGTGCATGACATTGGCAAGAATATCGTCGGCGTCGTCCTGCAATGTAATAATTTCGAGGTCATCGATCTCGGGGTGATGGTGCCCTACACCAAAATTCTCGAGACGGCCGTTGCGGAGAAAGTTGATATCATTGGCCTTTCCGGTTTGATTACGCCGTCCTTGGAAGAAATGGCAACTGTTGCTGCAGAAATGCAGCGCCTGGGCTTCGAAGTCCCACTGCTGATCGGCGGCGCGACGACATCGAAAGTTCATACAGCGCTTAAAATTGAGCCGCATTATGCGGGCACGACTATTTACGTCACCGATGCCTCGCGCGCTGTCGGGGTGGCGACGAAGCTGACGAGCGATGAGAATAGTCAGGAACTGGGGGTGAGCATCAAGGCAGAATACAAAATAGTGCGGGAGAATTATCTCAAAAAATCCCGTAAAGGCACGCAATTCACCCTGGCGCAGGCGCGGGCCAACGGCGTTCAGATTAACTGGGACGGTTATCAGCCGCCCAAGCCGTCTTTCCTTGGTCTGAAACAATTCGATGATATCGATCTGACGGAGCTTGTGGACTATATCGACTGGTCACCGTTCTTCCGGACCTGGGAACTGGCCGGACATTACCCGAAAATCCTGAGTGACAAAGTGATCGGCGAAGCCGCGACGGAACTCTATGGCGATGCCCGTACCATGTTGGACAAAATCATTGCCGAGAAATGGCTGACCGCCAAGGCGGTGGTTGGCTTCTTTCCGGCGGCGCGCGACGGCGATGACATT
>NVRR01000130.1 GCA_002732675.1 Sneathiella sp.
TGCGGCCATCGCCCAAGCGCGTGCCGCATGGTCCCGCAGGCCTGCCCTTCGTCACGGCTTCTGTAGAAGGTCCCATGGCCCGCAATGTACCGGATGTCGCCTTGATGCTGGATGCCATGGTTGGCGAGCATATCTCGGATCCCGGCAGTTTGCCTGCGCCGGCTATTTCTTATGTGGAGGGTCTGAAGAACATTCCGAAATTCGGTAAGGTCGCCTATAGCCCGGATCTCGGTCAATGTCCCATTGATCAGGAAGTTGCAGAGATTTGCGCGAAAGCCGCAGAAGATTTTTCCCAATATTGTGCTGGCGTTGAGGAAGACTGCTTTGACCTCACGGGTGGCGACGATATTTTTCAGGTCATTCGGGCCGCTCAATTCGCAGCGTCCCATGCGACGAAACTGGAGACACATCTGGAGCACCTCAAACCGGAAATTATCTGGAATATCGAAAAGGGGATGAACCTTACTGGGGGCGAAATTGGCCGTGCCCATCGGGAGCAGGGGGCACTCTATCATCGGGTTGTCGATTTTTTTGCGACTTATGATGTACTGCTCTGTCCAACGGTGATGGCGCCGCCTTTTGATCATAGCTTGCGTTATCTGGAAGAAGTAAATGGGCAGAAGTTCGACAATTACATTGCCTGGCTGGCGATGACGTATCTGCTAACCATAACCGCCTGTCCGTCCATTTCCCTTCCCTGCGGCTTCACCAAAAGCGGGCTTCCGGTTGGGTTGCAGATCATGGCCCCCAATGGGCGCGAGGATATCGTGCTGAAGGCGGCCTATGCATATGAGCGGGATCATGATTTTGCGGGTCGGGTGCCGCTCTCGCCCATAACACCTGCTTGACAGCTTTAAAAAGTTGCAACAGACGCCGGATACACATACATGAAGGTCACGATTTGAGGCGAGTTTAAGCGAGGGCGTTAGGTGTTTTCAGCGATTAATATGGCCATCGGCCAACTTGGCGATCCAGCATTCCGCTCGGTCTTGATAAAGGCGCTGGCGCTCGCCGTCGGTGTGTTTTTGATCCTTGGTGTTGGGGTGACGGTAGCGTTTTCATCCTACGTACCTAATTTTCAATGGGAATGGGTGAATACAGTTGTCAGCTTCCTGACTGGACTTGGCTTTGTTCTGGGCGGCTTTTTCTTGTTTCCGCTGGTGATCAGCGCCCTGATTGGCATATTCCTCGACGATATTTCGGATGCGGTGGAAGCGAAGCATTATCCGGATGACGATGCAGCACGAGATATTCCACTGCTGTCCAGCATATGGGATGCCGTCAAGTTTTTAGGCGTTGTCATTCTCTGTAATCTTGTTGTCCTGCCGCTTTATTTCATTCCGGTGATTAATCTGTTCGTCTACTACCTCTTGAACGGTTACCTGATTTCACGAGAATATTTCCAGATGGTCGCCATTCGCCATCACGACATCGATGATGTGACACGACTGCGCAAAACCAATAGATCAGAGATTTATATGATGGGGATTGTTGTGGCGTTTTGTCTGACCATCCCCATTGTCAATCTGATCACGCCGATTGTTGCGACGGCGGCCATGGTGCATTTGTATAAAAAGCGCGTTGGCAGTGTCAGCCGCGGCCGGAATATCGTCTCCCAATGAAAAATTTTGCGGCCCTAGGTCTCATCCTCGCGCTCGGAATTGCCGGTTGCGGCCAGACGAAAACGGCCACAGGGACGGCTGATAAGGCGCCAAAAGGCACAATTGTTGCGGTTGTGCCACCATTGCTAAAAGCGGAACCCACCCCGCCCGTGGCGGCGGTTATAAAGCCCCGTGTTTTGGTGGAGCCAACTGTTGTTATCGGTAAGTCCGCGACGGAAATACGCGCGGCTTTCGGCGAGCCAACCCTTCGCCGTCAGGATGCTCCGGCGGAGGTCTGGCAGTATCTGGCAACGGAATGTGCGCTCCACCTTTTCTTCTACCCTGCTGCAGATGGGGACAGTCTTGTGGTGAGCCATATCGCTATCAATAGCCGCAGCGCCGCATTACCATCCGATATCGACCGCAAACAATGCTTCAACGATCATCTGACCGCAATTGGTGCGGAAGATGCCTTCACACCGAAAGCGGCATCATGACGACGAGGGTATGATTTTGAATGCTGGCGCGTTATGGCGCTTGAAACAGCGGCTTATGCAACTGTTTTCCCTTTAAATCCGCATAAGTCGGCAACAATACAGTTCAGGCAGTCCGGTTTGCGGGCTTTACAGACATAGCGACCATGCAGGATCAGCCAGTGATGCGCATGGCGAAGATATTTCTTTGGAATTTTCTTCTCGAATTTCTTTTCGACCTCTATGGGTGTCTTTCCGGGCGCAATGCCGGTGCGATTGCCGAGACGAAAGAGATGAGTATCAACGGCGATGGTCGGATGGCCAAAGGCGATATTAAGGACCACATTTGCGGTTTTACGGCCCACACCGGCCAGTTTTTCAAGCTCCTCGCGGGCTTGCGGAACCTCGGAACCATGATCTCGGATCAACGCCTCGCAAAGCTTGATGACGTTTTTCGCTTTGGTTTTGTACAGCCCGATGGATTTTACATAGTCCCGGACTTTATCCTCGCCAAGCGCCCGCATTTTCTCCGGTGTATCGGCAACGGCGAACAACGGTCCCGTTGCTTTGTTGACCCCGACGTCGGTAGCCTGCGCCGATAAAACCACAGCCACCAGCAATGTGAAGGTGTTGATATAGTCAAGCTCTCCCTGGGGTTCGGGGTTGTTCTCTTCAAGGCGGCGAAAAAATTCACTGATATCTGCTTTTTTCATCCTATGTTATTGGCATAGGCGTTTTTGTTGTGCAATCATCAAATCGGGGAGAAGGGGCGAAGTCAGGCGTGACCGAAAGCATGGATGAAAAAGAGAACATGGCGACGACCGGCGGCGGGTCGTTTCATATTGTGCTGCATCCAAGTCAGAGCCTGTCGCGCTCCGGTTTTATCATTCTTATGTCCGCTGTTATCACGGTCAGTTTTGCCGCCGGGGTCTTCTTTATGGCAATTGGCGCCTGGCCGGTTTTCGGATTTTTTGGACTGGACGTTTTGCTCCTCTATGGGGCGTTTAAATTCAGTTTTCGAAATGGACGGCGGCGTGAGGTCATAGAGATCAGAAATGACAAATTTCAGATACTCCGTATTGCCGCCAATGGGCAATCGATGCCGACGGAATTCCAGGCTTACTGGGCACGGGTGCTGATAGCCAAAGGGCAGCTTTGGGTCACCAACCGTGGAAGTAGCTATGAGCTTGGCCAGTTTCTGGGAGAGGAAGAAAAAGAAGAGGTGCGGGAGCTTATTGCGCAGGCCCTTCGAACCTACCGTACAGGCGGTAACCTTCAGTCACCAAGCCCCAACACATCCATCATATCATAATTACCGGCGGGTTTTCCCTTGGCCCAGAGCGCCGCGCGGACAGCGCCGCGGGCGAAAATCGACCGGTCACCGGCTTTATGGGTAATTTCGATCCGTTCATTTTCGGCGGCAAACATCACCGTATGCTCACCGACCACATTGCCGCCGCGTAGGACTGCATACCCAATATCACCCCTTTTGCGGGCACCTGTGATGCCATCACGGCCACGATCAGCAACGGTGTCATGCTCGACGCCACGGCCTGCAGCGGCGGCTTTGCCAAGCAACAGCGCCGTACCGGACGGTGCATCGACTTTATGATGATGATGCATTTCCACCACTTCAATATCAAATTCATCATCCAGCAATGCGGCAACTTTTTTGGTCAATTGTGCTAACAGATTGACCCCAAGGCTCATATTCGCGCCCTGAACAATGACCGTTTTCTCGCCGCAGGCGGTAATTTCGGTTTGCGCGTCGTCACTGAGGCCTGTGGTACCGATAACAAGGATTGTCCCGCTGTCTGCGGCGAGTTTGGCATGGGCGATTGAGGCCGCAGGTGCGGTAAAGTCAATCACGGCATCGGATACGTCAAACAAGGCTTTTGTGTCGTCCGCGATCAGAATGCCGGAAGGTTCCAGTCCTGCAAGGGCATGGATATCCTGCCCGATACAGGGTGATCCAGCAGGCTCAACACCGCCGCAAATAGTACCGCCGTCAGTTTGCGTTACCTGCTTCACAAGCATCCGACCCATGCGGCCGGCACACCCAACTATTCCAATTTTCAAATCACTCATGATATTTACCTTCACGTCCTGAACGCCAAGGATTTAGCATAGATGGACGGGGAGGGCGAGGGGGATCAGCCGCAGACTAGTCTTTTAAATCCGCGAGGAATTCCTTTACCCGCGAGAAAAAACCCTCTGACTCGGGGCTATGGGCGCCTTTGCCAGATTCTTCAAATTCTTTTAAGAGCTCTTTCTGGCGTTTTGTCAGATTGACAGGGGTTTCGACGATCGTGTGGATATACATATCACCATGGCTATGGGAATTCATGATCGGCATCCCCTTATTCCTGAGGCGGAATTTTCGGCCCGACTGGGTGCCTGCTGTAATCGCCACTTTGGCCCGTGCGCCGTCCAGAGTTGGCACTTCGATATCGCCGCCAAGCGCAGCTGTCGTGAGGGGGATTGGCACGCGGCAATGGATATTCTGGCCGTCACGCTGGAAAATCCGATGATCACTGACGGTCAGGAAAATATAAAGATCGCCCGGCGGTCCGCCGCGCATGCCGGCCTCGCCTTCACCGGACAGGCGAATGCGGTTGCCATCATCTACGCCAGCCGGAATATTGACCGAGAGGGTTTTCTCTTTGTTCTTGCGACCTTCGCCGCGGCAGGATTTACACGGCCTTTCGATAATCCGGCCCTGCCCCTGACAGGCAGGACAGGTACGCTCAATCGTGAAGAAACCCTGCTGCGCCCGCACTTTGCCGTGGCCCTGACAGGTGGTGCAGGTTACAGGCTCAGATCCGGCTTCAGCGCCGCTTCCCTCGCAGCTGTCGCAATCAACAGTGGTGGGAATTTTTAGCTCCATCTGCTTGCCGTTAAAAGCTTCTTCCAGGGAGATTTCAAGATTGTAACGCAAATCTGAACCGCGTGTCTGCTGGCTGCGCCCGCCGCCTTGCTGGCCCCCCATGAAATCGCCAAACAGGTCTTCGAATATATCACTAAAGCCGCCGCCCATGCCGCCAAATCCGCCGCCCGCGCCACCATTGCCACCCTGTTCAAAGGCGGCATGGCCATACTGGTCATAGGCACTGCGTTTTTGCGGGTCTTTCAGGATTTCATAGGCTTCACTGACCTCTTTGAAAGAGGCTTCTGCCGCGGCGTCTCCCGGATTACGGTCCGGGTGATATTTCATCGCCTGGGTGCGATAAGCCTTTTTTAAAGCAGATGCGTCGGCATTGCTGTCAATACCCAGAATTTCATAATAGTCGCGTTTCGCCATCAGATCAGTCACTCAACGAAATGCCGCCCCGACGAGGTTTCTGCCTCATCGGGGCGGTACATTCAAGGATAAGGATTATACCGGGTCACCCCTAAAAATCCTTACTTATCTTTCTTGTCGTCGTCGACCTCTTCAAAGTCGGCATCAACAACATCATCTTCGGAGGTCTCACTGGCTTCACCTTCGCTGGTTTCACCTTCACCGGCTTCGGCCTCGCCTTCACCGGCTTCGGCTTGCGCCTGCGCGTAGAGAGCTTCACCGAGCTTCATGGAAGCGACTTGCAACGTTTCCATTTTCGCTTTTAAGCTATCTGCGTCGTCGCCTTCTTTAGCCTCTTTTAGCTCAGTAAGAGCCGTCTCGATCGGTTCCCTCACATCGTCACCGACTTTGTCACCGGCTTCGGCTAGTGTTTTCTCAGTCGTATGGATAAGGCTGTCGGCTTGGTTGACGACTTCCACCTTCTCCTTGCGATCCTTGTCTTCGGCAGCATGCTCTTCCGCGTCCTTGACCATCTGATCAATATCCGCATCGGTCAGACCGCTTGAGGCCTGGATCTGGATTTTCTGCTCCCGGCCCGTGCCTTTGTCTTTAGCCGAGACATTGACGATGCCGTTGGCGTCGATATCGAAAGTAACCTCAATTTGCGGGATGCCGCGTGGGGCGCCCGGAATATCGGTCAAATCGAAGTTGCCCAGAAGCTTGTTATCCGCGGCCATTTCGCGTTCACCTTGGAACACCCGGATGGTTACGGCCTGCTGATTGTCTTCGGCGGTCGAGAAAGTCTGGCCCTTCTTCGTCGGAATTGTTGTATTCCGATCGATCAGCCGCGTAAATACACCGCCCAGAGTTTCAATACCCAAGGACAGGGGTGTTACGTCGAGAAGCAACACGTCTTTCACGTCGCCTTGCAGGACACCCGCCTGAATGGCGGCACCCATGGCCACAACTTCGTCCGGGTTCACGCCCTTGTGCGGCTCGCAGCCGAAGAAGGTTTTAACCGTTTCATGGACTTTCGGCATCCGGCTCATACCACCAACCAGGATGACATTGTCGATTTCGCCTTTTTGCAATCCGGCATCTTTCAATGCTTTCTCGCAGGGCAGCAATGTGCGTTTGATCAGGTCTTCAACCAGATTTTCGAACTGTGCTCGGGTCAACTTCAACTGCATATGCTTCGGACCGGAGGCATCGGCCGTGATGAACGGAAGGTTGATTTCTGTCGCCAGAGAAGAAGAAAGCTCGATTTTGGCCTTTTCCGCAGCTTCTTTCAGCCGCTGCAATGCCATCTTGTCGGAGCGCAGGTCAATGCCCTGTTCCTTCTTAAACTCGTCTGCGAGGTAGTCCACCAGCTTCATGTCGAAGTCTTCACCACCAAGGAATGTATCGCCGTTGGTTGAGCGGACTTCAAAGACGCCATCCCCTATTTCAAGGATGGACACATCGAAGGTACCACCGCCTAAGTCAAAGACAGCAACAGTCTGGTTTTCCTTGTCCATGCCGTAAGCAAGGGCAGCGGCCGTTGGCTCGTTGATAATCCGGAGGACTTCAAGCCCCGCTATTTTGCCGGCATCTTTTGTCGCCTGGCGCTGGGCATCATTGAAATAAGCCGGAACCGTAATAACGGCTTGGGTCACTTTTTCGCCAAGGTGGCTTTCGGCGGTTTCTTTCATTTTCTGCAAAATGAAAGCTGAAAGCTGGCTTGGGGAGTATTTCTCGCCCCGGGCTTCGATCCAGGCATCGCCATTATCCGCCTTGACGATATTATAGGGGACCATTTTGATATCTTTTTGGGTGGTCTTGTCGTCGAACCGGCGCCCGATCAATCGTTTGACGGCGAACAGTGTGTTTTCCGGATTTGTCACGGCCTGCCGTTTGGCGGCCTGACCGACGAGCTTTTCGCCGTCTTCGGTGAAGGCCACCATGGACGGGGTCGTCCGTGCACCTTCAGAGTTTTCGATAACCTTCGCATCCTTACCGTCCATGACGGAGATACAGGAGTTGGTCGTTCCCAAGTCAATTCCAATTACTTTAGCCATAGTATCCTCTTCTACATTGGCAGATCAGTGCGGCCACGTCATGCACCACAGTGATCCCCGAGCTTACAGTGAAAAATTATTCGTCGTTTATATATGTTCGAAATGACCTTAGTGCAAGGGTTGGAATAGGCATGAGCAAGCTATTTGCACGGATTTTGCTCAATGACGGTGTCCTGTTGTCGTTGCAGGGCAGATATGTGCGGCTTTACCTTTACCTGATGGGCGCAGTTTGTTACGAGATATGGTTTGATTTCAAACGATTTGGGAACGCCTGTGACCGCCTCCGAACCATCTGCTGGTGACAATAAGCAATTGCCGTTGGCCTCGCCTGACGAGATGCGGGGCATTTTGGCGGCGTTGGGCGCATTTGTCCTGTGGGGCTTGGCGCCGATCTATTTCAAATGGCTTTCCCATATATCGCCGCTTGAGGTGATTTCGCATCGGATCGTCTGGTCCGTGATCTTTGTTCTTACCCTCGTGGTTCTGACGCGAAAAACCGCGCAGTTCGTTGCCATATTTAGAGACCGGCGGCGGCTGGTGGTATTTATGGCGACGACGGTGATTATTGGCGGGAACTGGCTGACATTTATTTGGGCTATTGCCAATGATCGGATATTGGAGGCCAGCCTCGGATATTATATCAATCCGCTGGTGAATATCATGCTGGGCATGATCTTTCTGAAGGAGAGATTGAATAAATGGCAGACTGTGTCGGTGTTACTCGCCGTCGTGGCCGTTGCGATGTTGACCATTCAGGCAGGGTATTTGCCCTGGGTTTCGCTGATTTTAGCCTTTTCCTTTGGCTTTTATGCGCTGCTCAGAAAACAGACTCAAGTCGACAGCGCCGTCGGCCTGGCGGTTGAAACCAGCCTGCTGTTTCCGTTGGCGCTGGGGTTTTTGCTCTATGCAAGCTTCACCCCGGTGGAAGCGCCGCCGGCCGCAGGCGTAATGACGGTAGGCTTTGATCATGAGCTTACGAGCCTGTTATTATTGATCGCGACAGGCGTTGTGACGGCGATGCCACTGATGCTTTACGCGACGGCGACGCGCTATCTGAAGCTTACCACCAT
>NVRR01000131.1 GCA_002732675.1 Sneathiella sp.
TGTCGGCGCTCTTCAGCGAGCCAGAGGAGGGGCGCAATGGGATCTTTCATGACATCACTACCTTTACCCACCCGGCGATCCTTTCCGTCTATCTGCAGGCGCACTTCAAAGCTGGAGAGGCCGGATTTCCAATTGTGAACCTCATCTCCAAACACATATTGTCCGGACGCACATCCATCAGCCTGGACAGCGGTAAAAAGCGGGAGATGGCCCGCCGGGAATCGGCATTCAGCGATCTCGATTCCAACATGGACGGTTTTGATGGCGTCCATGATTTCCGGCATTGTCCAGGAGTTATCCCTGACGGGAAGTTCCTTCGCGAGGGTGACAAAGAACTCACACTCTATCAACGGATCGAGAAGGCCTGCGAGTTCGATAGTTGCCGGTGATTTATGCCTATGCCGAGTGAAGGTTCGCCCATAAATCGGAGAGTTCAAATTCAGCCTTTTCCGTATAAATTCCGTCGTGCCGGCAATTTTCCAACCTAGTTGCTTCCATCCCAATTTCTGAGCAACCAGTTGGTTGACGATATAGGAGTCTTTAGGTGTAGCGGGAACCAGGTCATCGGGTAAATTCTGGATTTGCCGGTTCTCTCGTCTTGCCGTCGCCAACACATCAGCGAGAGCTTCGGATTTCTGCATATTCACTATTGTTATCCTTGTGCAGATTATTTTGTTGAGGCCCCGGAGGTGACGCAAAAGTCCCGACGCGGGAACGCTCGATTTTCACGATACAATTTTTAGTTTTTGTTATTTTGTATCGCGACAATGATGCCACGCGGAAATAGGCTGATCAATAACAAATTCTTGGATCGGAGTATTTTCGAAAAGCTAAGCCGACAACGGTGAAGTACAGAACAGGGTTTCGCGAATTCGCTTGGTGTCGCCCGATGAACTTTGGCGACACGATGGCCGTTGATGGAAACATCAAGGACAATAGCAAGGCATCGCCTGGCAAAATTTCAATCACTTTGAACAGCCTTATCTGCCGGCCATTGGAAAGCCCACCAATTGCATTTTTGGCCTTGGGATCAGGAAAGGGTTATCTAGATGACGAGGACGGCATGGTGACGGGCGTGGCGCGGGGAATTGGTCTCGCGACAACGCGAACCTTTCTCGGTCGGGGCTAGTAGGTCGCCACGAGTTATATCGACGGTACTGTCCGTCGGCGATGGCTTTGAGGCTGTTGGCGTGGCATACAGGCGCTGCGGGAATGATGTCAGGAGGGCAGGTAGTGCGCCAGTGTTAGCTGCGCGCAATGAGCCCTTTTTCTTCCAAAAAAGATTTGAAATTGGTGTCGCCAGCAACAATATCGTCCACAAGAAATTTGAACATTTCGTCACAGCAGCCCGTCAAACCTTCTTTGGTGGTGATCTTCTGGCTCGCCTCTTTCACCGCCATTGCTCTACGTAACAGCATTGCGTGATGGTCCCGGTGGCGATCGACGTCCGGGTACCCGATTTTATCAAGGAGGGCCTCTTCATACTGGAAGTGGGCGATGGACGTGGCGATAAGCTCATCTATCAGGAAAAGATAGAGGTCAAAATCGCCAGAATCAACTGCTGTCTGCATTTTGTTAAGAATGCCGAGCAGCGCTCGATGGTCGTCATCGATTTCCGGCATCCCCAATTCGAATGCGTCAACCCATTGTAGCTTACCCATATACATTTCTCTATCCAGCAGTAATTTAAGTCAAGCAATTAATACTAATATTTATGGGTGTGTTGGCCTGATAGCGTCACATTCGTTTCTCACACTGACATTTTGACTATTTAATTGACACGGGCAATCCGGCCTCTTTCCAGCTTTCAATGCCGCCTTTGAGATGATGGATATTTTGAAAGCCGATGTTCAGCATCAGTGGGAGGGTGCGGCCGCTACGGGCACCGGTCCGGCAATGCAGGAGATATGTGGTTGTAGGGTCAAGATCTTCCAGTAGGTCTTTGAAATTACTGGAATAATAGTCAATATTGACGGCTCTTTCAATATGTCCTTCGTTAAACTCGCGCGGTGTCCGGACGTCGAGGATAATGATGTCGGGATCTTGCGTGATAAGCTCGGCGGCTTCAACGGCGCCGACATGATGGACGCCATCGGCTCCAATTTCGCTGGCAGAGGACGGTGTTAAACGGCCAAGGGCAAGCGCGAACGCCAAAACAACTATCGCTGAGCGTAAGAAATGACTGCTCATGTCATAAAAGGCGCCATGCGCCTTAGACGTGGAAGGAGGAGCCGCAGCCACAGCGGCCTTTTTCATTGGGATTTTCGAAGGTGAAGCGGGAGGCGAGCCCTTCTTCGAGCCAGTCCATTTCCGTTCCGGCCACATACTCAATGGCGTCACCATCGATCAGCAAGGTCACGTCGGCCGTCTTGACAACGGCATCATCCGGTTTTTGATCGGACGCATAGTCCATGGTGTAGCTGAGACCGTTACAGCCGGTATTGGTGATGCCAATACGCAAGCCCAACGTTTCGCCGTCATTCTGGCTGAGAAGCGCCCGAACCCTATCCATGGCCCGGTCTGTCATTGTCATAATCTGTGTATCAGTCATAATTCACCTTGGGTTAAGACCCGCATTATACTCTATAAATATTGTATTAAAACATTCCTAAATCAAGCTTTGCCGCTTCTGACATATTATCGGGGGTCCAGGGCGGATCCCAGAGGATCTCCACTGTCACGGTTTTAGTGCCCGGAACCGGTGTAATGGCATCACGGACCCAGATGGGAATTTCGCCCGCCACCGGGCATCCTGGGGCCGTTAAAGTCATGCCGACGAATACATCACCATTATCCGCCATATCAATCACATAAATCAGGCCAAGATCGAAGATATTAACCGGTAATTCAGGGTCAAACACGCCGCGTAAGGCCTCAACAATGGGTGCCTCAAGCGGATGTCCGGTGGTGCCCTCGACAAAAGGGCCGGTGGCCCGCGGGCGTTCTATTTTTTCAGCTACGGTCATACCTCTACTCCGTCGAAGTCTCTTCTGCCCCGTCCATGGCCGAACTCATGGCATGCCGGGCAAGGGTGGCGCATTTGACCCGCATCGGGAATTGCTTGACCCCGGCCAGGACCATAAGTCGCTCCGTGTCCTCTCCGGCATCAAAATTATCGTCTTCACCTTTGACCAATTTCTGAAAGCCGTCAAAGATGGTTTTGGCTTGCGTCTCGGTCTTTCCCTTAATGATTTCGGTCATCATCGATGCCGATGCCAGCGAAATGGCGCAGCCTTTTCCTTCAAACGCCGCATCTTCAATCAGGCCGTTATGGCCCATCTTCAGGTACACATTGACCGTATCACCGCAGAGCGGGTTATAGCCATGGGCCTCATGATTGGCATCTTCGGGATGCCGAAAATTCCTTGGGTGCTTGCTGTGATCGAGGATCACTTCCTGATATAGCTCGCGTAAATCATCAAACATCAGCCGAAAATCTCCTGTACGTCACGGATTGAGGCGACAAGCGCATCCACATCGGCGCGATTGTTATAAAGCGCGAAAGACGCCCGCGCCGTCGCCGCCACATCAAAATGATCCATCAGTGGCTGGGCGCAATGATGGCCGACCCGGATGGCGACACCGGCCCGATCGACGATCGTTCCGATATCATGCGGATGCACGTCATCTAAGGTGAAAGAGATGATCGCCGCCTTATGCTTTGCCTGACCAATGATCCGTAAGCTATTAATCTGACTAAGTTGTTCCGTGGCATAGGCGAGCAGCATCTGCTCATGTGCCGCGATTTTATCGAAGCCGATAGCATTGACGTAATCGATAGCTGTGCCAAGGCCAATGGCCTGAACGATGGGCGGCGTACCGGCCTCAAACTTGCTATGGCCCTTGGCAAAGGTGGTTTTCTCGAACGTCACGCGGTTGATCATATCGCCGCCACCCAAAAACGGCGGCATCTTGTCCAGCAGCGCGGCTTTTCCGTAAAGCACGCCAATACCGGTGGGACCAAAGACCTTATGGCCGGTGAAGACGTAGAAATCGGCTCCTAATGCTTGCATATCGATCTTCATATGCGGTACGGCCTGGCTGCCATCAATCAGCACCACGGCGCCCGCGTCATGGGCGGCATCAATGACCTCCCGTACCGGAACGATCGTACCGATGGCATTAGAAATATGGGTAACCGCAACAATTTTCGTTCTGGGCCCGAGCATTTCAAGATAGGCATCCAGCATAAATTCCCCATGCTCATCAATGGGCACAGCCTTGACCACGGCGCCGGTTTTCTCGGCGATGAGCTGCCAGGGAACGATATTGGAATGATGCTCCAACGTGGAGAGGATAATTTCATCCCCCTCTTTCAAATTGGCAGCCCCATAGGAATAGGCGACCAGATTGATAGATTCCGTGGCGTTCTTGGTGAAAATCACCTCATCAATGCTGGCGGCATTCATATGGGCGCGAATGGTTTCTCGTGATGCTTCATACAGCTCGGTCGACGTCTGGCTGAGGTAATGCACCCCGCGATGAACATTGGCATAAGTCTCGGCATAGGCCTTTTGCACGGCGTCCAGCACGACGGTTGGCTTTTGCGCCGACGCGCCGCTATCGAGGTATATCAGCGGCCGACCGTGCACCTCACGGGCAAATATCGGGAAATCAGCCCGGACTTTTTCAATATCGAATGTTTTCATATCATTCATGACCGTTATGCTTTCTGTAACCAGGCTGTGGCGATCCCGGAAAAATAGACCTTCACGGCCTCATCTGAAATTTCATCCATAGCGTCGGCCAAAAATGCTTCAATCAGCATCTTGCGGGCGGTCACCGCGTCAATACCGCGTGATTGTAGATAGAAAAGCGCGTCTTCATCAAGCTCGCCGGACGTCGCGCCGTGACTGCATTTCACATCGTCGGCGTAGATCTGCAACTCCGGTTTGCAGGCCATGGTCGCCCGGTCAGAGAGCAATAAAGCCTTGCTGAGCTGATCACCTGAGACTTGTTGTGCATTCTCAGCAATATGGATTTTTCCTTGAAAAACGCCGCGGGAATCGTCGTCCAGCACGCCCTTATAGACTTGCCGACTGTCATTTTCGGGTACCAGATGGTTGGTGACCGTTGTCGTATCAGAATGTTGCTGACCGCGCATCAGGTAGGCGCCATTGAGGATACTTGTGGCCCCGGCACCGACAATGGTCGTTGTTAGTTCGTTCCGTGACAATTTTGCGCCAACGGCCAAGCTGAAATTCTCATATGTGGCGTTGTCTTTCAGCAGGCAGTCGGTGTTGGCCAGATGATAGGCCACTAGATTTTCGTCCTGCAGTTTGTAATGCCGAAAATTTGCGCCGTCTTCCAACGTAATATCCGTCATGGGGTTGGCGAAATAGCTATGGCCATCCTCGGCCGTATGCTCCTCCAGCAAGGTGAGGGAAGACCCGTCACCAAGGCGGATGATATTGCGCATATGACGGGCGTTCTGGACACTACCGCTTGCACTGACGAACCGCACACGTAATGGCTGGTCCAACGTGATGTTGGCCGCTACGTCCAACACATAACCATCTTCCATAAAGGCCGTGTTAAGGGCGACAACGGCGCGATGATCGGCGCTGTTGTTGATCAGGCTATCATTCCCGGCGTCCAGTTCGGCGGCGAGGGAGGTGAGGCGGATACCGTCCGGTAGGCCATCAAGACTGCTTTTCCCGGCATCAAACCGGCCATTGACGAAGGTCATCACATGCGGGGTTTCGATGCTTGCACTCGCGCTTGGGACTTCCGCGATATCATCGCCGATCCCTTTGGTGAGGGAGGCGAGATTGGTAAAACGCCATTCTTCAACGCGTTTGTTTGGGAAATCCTGCCGGGCGAAAATATCCCGCGCCGTTTGGCGCGCCGTTGTTACCAGAGAACTCTGATGACCCGGCAAGGAGCCAATCGCCGTATCAAAGCGGCTCAAATAATCCTGGGCGAGGGGGGTGAGTGTATTCATCTTACGCCGCACTCATTTCCGCATAACCTTTTTCTTCCAGCTCAAGCGCTAGAGACTTATCACCAGACTTCACAATGCGGCCGTCGGCCAGCACATGCACGAAATCGGGGATGATATAGTCCAGCAGGCGCTGATAATGGGTGATTATCAGACCGGCACGTTCCGGGCTGCGCAGGCGGTTGATACCATCGGCGGCAATTTTCAGCGCATCGATATCAAGACCGGAGTCTGTCTCGTCCAGCAGCATCAAGTCCGGCTCCAGCAACGCCATTTGCAACACTTCATTGCGCTTTTTCTCGCCGCCGGAGAAGCCGACATTGACGGCGCGTTTCAGCATTTCATCCTTTATGCCGAGTTCCTTGGTCTTTACCCGCACCAGTTTCAAAAACTCCATGGCGTCGACTTCCTGTTCGCCGCGATATTTCTGCCGGGCGTTATAGGCGGTCTTCATGAAAGTGGCGGAGGCCACACCGGGAATTTCCACCGGGTACTGAAACGCGAGGAAAATACCCTTGCAGGCCCGCTCATCAGGAGACAGCGCCAGCAGATCTTCGCCTTTATAGGTGACAGAGCCGCTGGTTACCTCATACCCACTGCGTCCGGCCAGCACATAGGACAACGTGCTTTTGCCGGCGCCATTGGGGCCCATAACCGCATGGATTTCTCCGGCATTGATGGTAAGGGTAATGCCCTTGAGGATTTCTTTGCCGCCAATAGTGGCGTGTAAATCTTTGATTTCCAACATCTCTTCGTATCTTTCAATTACCGAACCTCTGGTCCGTCTTCAATTACCGAGCCTCTGGCCCATCATTCCGTTACCGAGCCTCTGGTTCGAGGGGTCCTTAACCGACACTACCTTCAAGGCTAATGCCGACGAGTTTCTGGGCTTCCACCGCAAATTCCATGGGGAGTTTCTGCAGCACTTCCTTGCAGAAACCGTTGACGATGAGCGCCATGCTTTCCTCTTCCGTCAGGCCGCGCTGCTGGCAGTAGAACAATTGCTCTTCGCTGACTTTCGACGTAGTGGCCTCATGTTCAATTTTCGCTGTTCGGCTCTGGTTTTCGATATAAGGCACCGTATGGGCACCACATTTATCGCCAATGAGCAGGCTGTCGCAGACCGTATGGTTGCGGGCGTTTTCGGCTTTCCGGCCCATGCGTACCAATCCGCGATAGGTATTCTGAGCGCGCCCCGCCGATATCCCCTTGGAGATAATGGTGCTCGACGTATTTTTACCGAGATGGATCATCTTGGTGCCAGTATCGGCTTGCTGCATATTATTGGTGATGGCGATGGAATAGAACTCACCCACGGAATTATCGCCCTGCAGAATGCAGGACGGATATTTCCAGGTAATGGCCGAGCCAGTCTCCACCTGCGTCCAGGAGACTTTGGAGTTTTCACCGCGGCACGCGGCGCGTTTGGTCACAAAGTTAAAAATGCCGCCGATACCGTTTTCGTCTCCGGGATACCAGTTCTGCACCGTCGAATATTTAATCTCGGCATCTTTATCGATGATCAGCTCGACAACCGCTGCATGTAGCTGGTTTTCATCGCGCATGGGCGCCGTACAGCCTTCGAGGTAGCTCACATAGCTCCCTTCTTCGGCAATGATCAGGGTCCGCTCGAACTGCCCGGTCTGCGCCGCATTAATGCGGAAATAGGTGGAAAGTTCCATGGGGCAGCGCACCCCTTTGGGGATGTAGCAAAAGGATCCGTCGGTAAAGACGGCCGAGTTCAGCGTGGCGTAGTAGTTATCTGTATAGGGCACCACAGAGCCCATATATTTCTTCACCAGCTCAGGATGATCACGAACAGCCTCCGAGATCGGGCAGAAGATCACGCCGTCTTCCTCCAGGCGCGCCTTGAAGGTGGTGGCGACCGAGACACTGTCAAACACCGCATCAACGGCGACATTATAGGCGCCTTCGACACCGGCCAGAACTTCCTGTTCCCGCAAGGGGATACCAAGTTTTTTATAGACTTCCAGCAGTTCGGGGTCGACCTCATCCAGGCTTTTCAGTTTGTCCTTCACCTTCGGCGCGGAATAATAATAGATATCCTGAAAATCGATCTTCGGATAATGCACACTCGCCCATTCCGGCTCCTCCATGGTCAGCCAATGACGATAGGCCTTGAGGCGCCATTCGAGCAGCCATTCGGGCTCCTCCTTCTTGGCGGAGATAAAGCGGACGATATCCTCGCTCAGACCGATAGGGGCGGTATCCGCCTCGATATCGCTGACAAATCCGTATTTATATTTCTCTGAAACGGAAGCGACCTGCTCCACGGTTTCTTGGGCGATGGCCATACTTTTACTCCGCTAATGTCAGGGACGGAGCGACCGAAAAAGTCGCTGTCCTAGATGTCGTTACATTTTCCGTATCGTGACACATATCGGCCAGGGTCACGTCCTCAAGCGCTGTATTGAGCGCCCGGTTTATCTTCTCCCAGCCGCCGCGCATGGGGCAACTGGCCTCAACCACACAATCATGGTCACTTTCATCGACGCAGGAGGTCACGGCAACCGGTCCT